>CALAGB010000368.1 GCA_937891245.1 uncultured Thermomicrobiales bacterium
CAACGATGCTTGACATGATGCCTCCAATATTTTATCTTAGTATCTGAGATACTTATCGACTGATCTAAACGGCTATCAAGCATCTCGATAATCAGGATAGCAACGGCGACAGGCGGAGCAAAGGGGGTGTGGCGAATGTCACGAACCGGGGCGGCAGTGGTGTTAAGAGAAGGGAACGATACGAGTGGATTGCCGATGACGACAGGTCCGACCGAGCAAACGCCAGCTATTGAGGCGAGAAATCTGGTGAAGACGTACCGTGGCGATGTGCGCGCCGTCGATAATCTCAGTTTTTCAGTTCAGCCCGGCCCGATCTTCGGCCTGCTCGGACCGAACGGCGCGGGTAAGTCGACCACCGTCAAGATTCTGACGACGCTGTCACGGCCCGATTCGGGTGAAGCGCGCATCACCGGTATCGATGTCCTGCGCGAGCCGGATCGTGTCCGCCATGTCATCGGTTGCGTCGCCCAGCGTTCCGGCGTCGATCTCGAAGCGACGGCACGTGAGAACCTGACGCTCCAGGGCCGGGTCTACGGCCTTGGCGGCAAAGAACTCAAGTCACGCGTCGCCGAACTGCTGGAGCGATTCGGACTGACCGACGCGGCCAACCGCGTGGCAGGTGGCTTCTCCGGCGGCATGCGGCGGCGTCTCGATATCGCTATGGGGCTGATTCACCGGCCGAGCGTCCTCTTCCTCGATGAGCCGACGACCGGGCTCGATCCCGAAGTGCGAGCCGATACCTGGCGCGAGATTTCGCGCCTGGCAACCGATGAGGGCCTGACGATCCTGCTGACAACCCACTATCTCGAAGAAGCCGATCACCTGGCTCAGAATCTGGCGATCGTCGACCACGGGCGCATCGTGGCGTCCGGCACACCGGATCAACTCAAGGGCGAACTGCACGGCGACGCCATTCAGATCGAATTGGTCGAAGCACACAACGACGGCGACGTGCGGAACGCGATCGAGCGACTCGACGGTGTGCGCGAGCTCAAGATCGAAGGTCGTTCGGTGCGCGCGCGCGTCGAGAGTAGCGCGACCGCCATCCCGGCTGTGCTGGCGGCGCTCGACGGCGCCGGAATTCCCGTCGCCTCGGTCCTCGTCTCGCGTCCGTCGCTCGACGATGTCTACCTGCGGCACACCGGCCGATCGTTCACCGAAGCGGATACCGAGGGAGTGCGATGACGACCACGATTACTCACTCCTGGTTCATGATGCAGCGCCAGCTGCGCAATCTGGCGCGCCAACCGTGGTACATCGCCTTCACCATTGTCAGTCCAGCGATTTACCTTCTTCTCTTCGGTGCGCTTTTCAAGAAGGTCGTCGATCTGCCCGGCTTCGGCGCCGATTCCTACATCAACTTCCTGACGCCGGGCATCGTCGTTATGAGCGCGCTCTATTCCGCCGGCTGGAGTGGGATGGGCATCATCCAGGATCTCGACCGTG
>CALAGB010000369.1 GCA_937891245.1 uncultured Thermomicrobiales bacterium
ACTGGATGCGCCGCTGATCCGGCGCTGTTCGAGAGCTTCGGGAAGCCCCTCGAAGGTCGTCGCTTCACCCACCAGCACATCGCATCATAGCAGTCTGACCGGCATAATCACAGAGCAATTGGGGCATACGGACGGGCCAAACGGGAGAGAGGGGCTATCCCCGATCGCTACGAAGGTCCCATGCGGCGGCATGCTCTCACACCGGACCCTCTCCCAACGTCAGAGAAAGGGCGAAAACGTGTGACTGTCGTTGCGCGTGGGTGCCTGGTCACCCATAAATCAGAGGAAAGACGCCAAAATTCACCTCAGGAAACCCCGCTCCATGCCGGAGCGCCCGCAAGGGGGTGGGGAGAGGGGCAAAGGGTGAGGGCAGCTGCTAGCGATACGACATCGCCTGCAACGTGAAGAGCTCGGCATAGAGTCCATCTTTGGCCATCAGTTCTTCGTGCGTGCCGTTTTCGACCAGCTGGCCGTCATCGAGCACGAGGATGCGGTCGGCCAGGCGCACGGTCGAGAAGCGGTGCGAGATGAAGATCGAGGTCTTGCCTGCGGTTAGCTCACGCATCCGCTGGAAGATGTCGTACTCGGCGCGGGCGTCGAGCGCGGCGGTCGGTTCGTCCAGAATCAGAATCTGCGCGTCGCGCATGAAGGCGCGCGCCAGCGCCACCTTTTGCCACTGACCACCCGAAAGCTGATGCCCGTTCTCGAACCACTTGCCGAGCATCGTTTCATAGCCATCCGGCAGGCCGGCAATGACCGAATCGGCTCCGCTCTTCTCGGCGGCCGAAGCGATGACCGGCATGTCATTGATCTGCTCAGTCCGCGCCAGGCCGATGTTCTCACCCGCGCTGAGCTGATACGTCACGTAATCCTGAAAGATGACGCCGATCTCGCGGTGCAGATCGGCCGGATCGTACTCACGCACGTCGTGGCCGTCGATCAGGATCTGGCCCTCTTTCGGATCGTAGAGCCGCGCCAGCAGCTTGACCAGCGTCGTCTTCCCGGCACCGTTCCGCCCGACGATCGCGACCGTTTCGCCCGGCTCGATCGTGAAGCTGACGTTGCGCAGCGCCGGTTGGCCGGTACCTTCGTAGACGTGTGAGACGTTGCGGAACTCGATCCCTTGCTCGATCGGCCGTCGCAGCGGAATCGAATGTTCCGGCGGCTTGATCTCCGGCTCAGCTTCCAGCAGATCGAAGAGCAGCTTCAGATACAACTGATGCTCATAGATTGACGACAGTCCGGTCAGCACGCCCTGGAAGTTGTTCTGGATCGAGACGGCCGCCTGCGTGAAGAGCGTCAAATCGCCAAGGGTAATCGCTCCGGAGATCGTGCGAATCGCGACGTACAGATAGGTCGCGCTCGACACCAGAATCGAGAGCGCGCCCCAGGCGAAACCGGCCAGATAGCGCCGGATGAGCAACGCACGATTTTCGGCGTAGTACTGATCGAAGATCACCCGGTAACGATCGGTGAAGAAGCCGCCGAGATCGAACAGCTTCACCTCTTTGTTGTAGGTGTCGGTCGTCATCAGGTTCGTCAGGTACGACATCATGCGTCGCGCCGGTGACTGGCGTCGCATCAGCTGATAGCCCCACCAGCCGTAGCGCGTGCTCGAAATGAACGCCGGGATCGGCGCCAGCAGCGCCACAATCGCCAGGAACCATTGCAGCTGCACGATCAAGCCGACCATCGAGGCGAAGGTGAGCGTCGTGCGGATGAGACCGAACGTCTGCGACACCATCATCGCCGGGCGGCTGGCCGCCTCGCGCTGCACCTGCTGGATCAGGTCGTACGATTCCGAGCGCTCGAAAAAGGCGAGATCGAGCTTATCGACGTGCTCCATCAGCGCCAGCTGAATGCGGTTCGACACCTGCTCCTGCAAGAGCTGCTGGGCGATGTTATTGAGTGTGCTGAAAAGGCTGCCGAGCGCCGCGATAATGAACTGCAAGGCGGCAATAAGCGCGATGCGATGGATATTCTCCGAGGTCGCGCCGCCGCTGCGGATCGAATCGACGACCGCATCGATGATCAGCTTCGAGAGCCAGACCTGACTCGCCGGGATCGCCGCCTGGCCGATCGCCAGCGCGCCCATCGCCAGGCTGAGCCGCGGGCTCGTCTGCCAGACAAGTTTCAGGACACGGGGGATGCCGTTAAGCGCGCCCTCGATGTTCTTGCGTAACACCTCGCGCGACGATTCGCGCTCGCCATCCGCATTCCCGTTTCCACTGTTACCGTTCGGGGAGCCACCACCCCGGCCACCAGAGCGCGGGCCGCCGTGGCCGTTGGCGTACCCGTTGCTTCCATTCCATGCCAAACGTTCCTCCTTCTTCAATCCGTCTTGTCGCGCCGATTTTATGTCATGAATAGGAGAAGGAAATCAGAAGAAGCGGTGGTGGCCCACCTGCCCGAACGGGCGGGAGCGATGGGGAATAACGGATGCTCTCGCGCCGAGGCATGGAGAGCGCAGAGACATCCCCTTGTCATCCTGAACCGCAGTGAAGGATCTCCTCCCCGTGTCCTTGCAAACGAATCGTTGGGGCACGTCAAGAGAGATCCTTCGCTGCGGCTCAGGATGACAAGGAGAAGGTTGACAGGGGGAGGGGATGCCTATCCTTTGGCGAAGAACCGCTCGATCGCGGCGGGATCGTCGCAGACGACGAAGACTTCCTGGACCGACGAGCCGCGTTTGGCGATCAGTTTGACGCCGGTTGCGGTCGTGGTGCTGGCACGCACGCGTAGGCTGCCGCCGGGGCGGCCGTGGGTGGCATAGATGCGGCCCGGCACGATTGAGTGCACGTCGTCACGCTCGGCGAGTTCGAGTAAGACGTCGCGCAGACCCGGCAGGATGCCGTGCTCGACTTTTAGAATGCCGTGTCGGTAGCGCATCTCGCCTCACCATCGCGAACGAGCTGTCCTTCTCCCAAGTATCCACCGGCTGTCACGGATGGAGCGGCAGCCCAACCAGCGACCACCAGGGAACGGCGATCGTCACGATCACCAGCGAACTGACGCCGAAGACGATGAGGCCCCCACGCAGCAGGTCGAACGGTGCGAAGTGGCGCGACTGATAGACGAGTAGCGTTGATGAGTTCTGCATTGAGTAGAAGGTTGTCGTCTGCACCACCAGCGACGCCATCAAACCGATCGGGATCGGATTGACGCCGATCTTGACGCAGATTGAGGTGAGCAATGGGATGAGAATGCCGAGCGCACCCGAACGATTCGGCAACAGGACACTCACCGGCACGACGACCACGAGGAGCGTGAGCAGAAGGAGCGGATCAGGCATCGAGCTCAGCGGCACATGGCTGAGCAGGTTGTTCGCCAGCCAGGACGCCGCGCCGCTCTCTTCCATCGCATGCGCGATCGATAGAGCGCTCCCGGTGACGAGAAAGAGCGTCCAGGGAGAGGACGACTCAAAGTCTTTCCAGTTGATGACCCCGATACCGGGTGCCAGCAGCACCACGCCACCAAGCAGCGCCGGAATCAGCGGGTCCCAGCCGGTGAGGAAATCGTTCAACCAGAGGAGCGTCATCACGCCGATCACGATCGCCGAGCGCACTTCGGCCGGGTCCCAGGGAACGCGCTTCGAGCCCGGGGATGCTGTCTGCTCCGGCTCGACGGCACGAGGCGCATCCAACCGCGGGCGTTGCCAGACGAAGAGGATGATCGATGAGATGAAGATCACCAGATAACACGGCACCGCCATGTACCGAAACCATTCACCCCAACTCATGCCGCCGAGCAGGAACGCCGCTGTAATCGGCAGCACGCCCCCGGTCAGAACGGCGGTCGAGGCGATCATCTGCAGCAGCGCCAGCGCCAGGCTGATTGACTTCGAGACCGCGTCGCCGCGTTCAACGCCGTAGCGTTCGTAGACGTGGTCATAGGCCGGCAGCAAAATGGCGTTACGGGTCGTTGCCGAGGGGACCATCATGGCGAAGAAGGGCATGAAGACGACGAGCTGGAAGTACATGCGCCGGGCGCTCCCTTTCGCCCCGGCGATCAAGACGCGCGCCAGCCGTGCCGCCAGCCCACTGCGAACCGTGGCGGTCGCCACGATCAGGGTCGACAGGATGAAGTAGCCGGCGGTCTGCTGAAAGCCAAAGAGCGCGTCGTGCGTCGATTCCGACGATCCCTTCGGCCCGAAGACCGCGAGCATGGCGATGACCGCAATCGAGGTAACGGCCAGATCGAGTCCCTCGCCGATCCAGAGCACCAGCGAGGTCGTCACGATCGCCAGCACTCGTTGCGCCCACGGATCGATCCCATGCAGCGGCAGCGCCAGCACGATCCCGCCGAAAAGGAGCGCAAGACCGATAACGGTCAGACCGCGCCGGGCGCTCGGCCGGTGTCGCGTCGTCTCCTGGTCCGTTCGTCGAATCTCCTGACGCGGGGCGGTTGACACCTGACTCATTTGACGGACACAGGTTGAGCGGGCAATGGGTCGATTGGCAGGCTGGTGCTGGCACCCCATTCCGACCAGGAACCGTCATAGAGCTGCACGTTCGGATAACCGGAAAGCTTGAGCGCCACGTAAGTCAGCGCCGCCGACACGCCGTCGAGCCCGTAGACGACGACCGTCTTGTCCGGCGTCACGCCGGCATTGACGAAGAGCGCGCGCAAGCGCTCGGGATCGAGGAAATACGGGATCGAGCCCGTTTCGGTCAGCGACGTCCAGGGGATCGTCGTCGCGCCGGGGATCTGGCCGGAGCGGAGCTTGCCGTACCAGTTCTCGGACTGCTCGGACTGCGTTCGGTTATCGACGATCGCATACGCGGGATCCGCGAGATGCTGGGCGAGCGTATCGGCGCCGATCAGCACCTGGTAATCAAGCGCTAGCTCGAGCCGGCCGGACGCCACCGTGGAAGTGGTCGTTGTCAGATCGTAGCCGGCCGCCTGCCAGGCTTGCCGCCCACCATTCAGGAGCGAAACGTTTGAGTAGCCGTTGGCGTTCAACACCCAGAGCACGCGCGAGGCCCAACGAGCACCGTTGTTGTCGTAGAGGACGACATGGCTTTCGGGCGTGATACCGGCGCTGGCGACCAGCTTCTCAATTTCCGGCGCGCCCGCCATCATGCCGTAGACCTCGTTATGCACTTCGATCGTATCCTGCCACCAGAGATGCACCGCCCCCGGAATGTGACCGTCGCGATAGACACCACTGCTGCTCAGGTCGACGAGCCGCAGGTCCGAATCCTGCAGATGCCCATGCAACCAACTGGCCGAGATGAGCAGGCTCGCGTTCGCATACGTCGACGGATCGCTCGGCGTACCGGCCGGGCCGGAAAATCGGGTAGCATTCCGGCAACCGCCGGCAATAGACGCCAGCAGCAGGATGGTCGCAAGCGAGCGGAAGATAGCGGTAAGCGAAGGATGTCGGGTGATCTTCACAGCGCTCGCAACGATAGCCACTCGGCCGAACGACGTCAAGCGCCGGATTTTCGTTTTCAGCTTGCTTTCAGGTTGAGTTAACGCCGACTTCACCCTGAAGTCCGACGATAGTAGCGGTCAGGGAGTCCCGGCCGACTGGAGAGGTTCGCAGTTACGATGCAACACCGATTCGGTCCTGGGCTCGTCGCGGTGATCGCAGCCGGCGCATTGATTCTCGGAACGATGGCCGGCGCGCTCTCAGGTGGACTCACCGCCTACTTCGTTCGAAACGAAGCGAGCGGTCCGACCGCGGGGCCCAAGGTGAGCGCGACCGATGTCTCGGCAGTCACGAACGTGGCTCCGACCAGCACGATCGAACCAACAGCGCCACCAACACTGACCGCGACGCCGAATCGTCCGACGCCGACGGTTCTACCGGTTGCGGAAGAGACCGGAACATCGCTCGCCGATGTTGTGGCCCAGGCCGGTAAAGCGGTCGTCACGGTTGTGAACGAGCAGGCCGGAGGTTTCTTCGGCAGCAGCGATCTGGAGACCGCCGGAACCGGCACCGGCTTTATCATCGACGACCAGGGACACGTGATTACCAATAATCACGTCGTAGAAGGAAGTCAGGAGATCACGGTGATCTTCGCGGATGGGACAGAAGAAAAGGCGACACTGCTCGGCGCGGATGCCTTCGCCGATCTCGCCGTCGTCAAGATCGCCGGGCCGGTGCCCGCCACGCTCCCATTCGGCAATTCCGATACGCTCCGTCCCGGCGATCGCGTCGTCGCCATCGGCAGCGCGCTCGGTGATTTTACGAATACTGTCACTGAAGGCATCATTAGTGCGCTGAATCGGAGCTTGCAGACCTCCGATGGCTATAATATGGAGAACATGCTCCAGCACGATGCGCCAATCAATCCCGGAAATTCGGGAGGACCGCTTCTCAGCCTCGACGGACACGTCGTCGGGGTCAATACGGCGGTCGTGCGGCAGGCTGAGCCGGGCGTAACAGCCGAGGGTCTCGGCTTCGCCATCCCGAGCAATACGGTGCAGGACATCACGAAGCAGATCATCAACAACGGCAAAGTCGTGCGACCGTATCTCGGTGTGAACTACGAAACGCTGACGCCACGTGCGGCGACTGCCAACAATCTGCCGATCGATCATGGCGTGGTGGTCACCAATGTCCAGGCCGGCTCACCGGCAGCACTCGCCGGCATCCAGCGTAGCGATGTTATTACCAAGATCAACGATCAGGATATCGACAGCGATAACCCACTTATGAACGTGCTCTTCCATTTCCAGGTGGGTGATCAGGTCGATGTGGAGGTTTACCGGATGAGCGTAACGCAGACGATGACGTTCACGGTCACGCTCGTCCCTATACCAGATAACACCTAACCCCCGGGCAGCGAGTCGCGCCGCTGCCCACCCCCTACTCTCCCCCTTATCCCGCGAGAGACCTGGCCCACCAGACAGGTCTCTCGCCTTTTAACCGTGAAAAGAGGAAACGGGGTCGATGCAGGTGTTTGTTCCGACGATGGGCGCCGGGCGACAAATGCGTCGACCAGGCGCCAGGAATGTCCCTCCGACGGTCACGGTGTCACGCGCATCGAGGCCACCGGCTGGTTTCCGGAGTTGTAGCCGTTGCTCAGATG
>CALAGB010000370.1 GCA_937891245.1 uncultured Thermomicrobiales bacterium
TGTGGGGCGCGACCTTTATGGTGCTGGCGCCGGAACACCCGCTGGTCGAAAAGTTGACGACCGATGATCAACGGGCGGCGGTGACCAAGTACGTCGATCAGGCGCGACGGCAGTCGGAGATTGAGCGGACCTCAACAGAGAAAGAGAAAACTGGTGTCTTCATCGGTGCCTATGCCACCAATCCGGTCAACGGCGAACGTGTGCCGATCTGGATCGCGGATTACGTGCTGACCGGCTACGGGACGGGCGCCATTATGGCTGTGCCGGCTCACGACCAGCGTGACTTTGAGTTCGCCCGGAAGTTCGATCTGCCGATCACCGTCGTCATCCAGCCGGAGGGTGAAGCGCTCGATCCGGTGACGATGACCGAAGCGTATCCTGGCGAAGGTGTGATGGTGAACTCCGGCGAGTTTGATGGCACGCCGACTGCCGACCGCGCCGCGATCACCGGCGTCATCGAATGGCTGGAGGCGCGGGGTATCGGGCATGGCGAGGTGACCTACCGCCTGCGCGACTGGCTGATTTCGCGCCAGCGTTACTGGGGCACGCCGATCCCGATCATCTACTGTCCGGATCATGGCGCAGTGCCAGTGCCGGAGGATCAGTTGCCCGTGATCTTGCCGGAAGATGCCGAGTTCACACCGACCGGGCAGTCGCCGCTGATTACCCACGAGGCGTTCGTCAACACGACCTGCCCGATCTGTGGCAAGCCGGCGAAGCGTGAAACGGATACCTTCGATACGTTCATCGATTCGTCCTGGTACCAGTATCGATATCTGAGCCCGCACGACGACCAGCGGCCGTTCGATCGCGAGCAGGTCGAGTACTGGGCGCCGGTCGATCGCTACACCGGTGGCATCGAGCACGCCGTATTGCACTTGCTCTACGCGCGTTTCTTCACTAAAGCGATGCGCGATGTCGGGCTGCTCGACTTCGATGAGCCATTTACCCGGTTGAGCAACCAGGGGATGATTCTGGGCGAAGACAACGAAAAGATGTCCAAGAGTCGTGGCAACGTTGTCGACCCCGATGACCTGGTCACCCAGCTCGGCGCCGATGTCGTGCGGCTTTATCTGATGTTCATCGCGCCGTGGGAACAGGGCGGGCCGTGGAACTCACGTAATATCGCCGGCATCGAGCGGTTTGTCCGGCGTGTCTGGACGCTCTTCAGCGAGACGGCCGGGAATGACGTTGAGCCGTCGGCCGACGATGAAACGACCCTGGAGGTGCGGCGGGCAACCCATCGGACGATCAAGGCGGTCACTGAGGACCTGGGGGCGTTCCACTTCAACACGATGATCGCCCGGCTGATGGAGTTCGTGAATGTTCTGACGCCGTTGAAGGACCAGCCGGTCGCGCGGACGACGGCGTGGCGCGAAGCGCTGGACGCGTTGCCATTGTTGCTGGCGCCGAGCGCACCGCATCTGGCCGAAGAACTCTGGGAGCAGCTTGGCGGCGAGTATAGCGTTCATACCCAGCAGTGGCCGTCGTACGATCCGGAACTGGCGCGCGACGAGGAATTCGATCTTGTTTTGCAGGTAAACGGGAAGGTGCGCGATCGAGTGCTGGCACCGGTCGGCATCTCCGAAGATCAGGCGAAAGAACTGGCGAACGCGAGCGCGCGCGTCGCTGAGTTCACGGCCGGAAAAAAGGTGCGACGCGTGATTTTCGTTCCCAACAAGCTGGTCAACATCGTCGTCAGTTAGCCATCAACAACAGGCGGGGCCGGTGCCTGCATGCCGGCCTCGCTCTGTTTCCCCACTGTACGTTCAGTCTTTCCACCGAACCTTACATAATTGTCAGTTTTTAAATCAATAGCGTTCAGCAAATTAATTATGCAAACAGCTAGACTCCCGACATGCGCGGCACCGTCTCGATTTTTCCTATCCAGATGGGTAAAACGACGAGTTCGTTCAGTAACGTACGGGCGTGCGCCGCCGATGGCGGTGTCCGCTTGTTACGCGGTAGCGCAAGAATAATCAACATCAGGGAACAGAAACTGCGATACGGCGTTCCACGTTAGTACTTTTGTAGTGGTACAGATCTCCTAAATTAATGTCGATATCAGTTCGCGGCTTGAAGCGGATGGTCGGAGGGAAAGGAGGTGTTGGGTCGAGACCCCCTGGTCATTCGTCAAGCATTCCTTGTTTGCCAAGGATGGGACGATGGTCAACCACATGTGCGAGGGATGGTGAAACGGTTCAGATTTGTATGTTCGATGGAAGGGAAGTCGGCAGATGCGCATCGTAATCGCTAATCAAGACAACATCATGGCCAAGCTGATGCGATTCGTGCTGACCGAGGCGGGGCATGAGGCGGTACTGGCCCGCTCGGCGGAAGACGCGTTACGCTCAATCGTTGGACGGGAGACCGAAGGGGTATTACTCGAAGTCGATCTTCCCGACATCAATGGCTATGAACTCTGTAAGGAACTTCGTGCGAAGCAATATGTGGGGCCGGTTATCTTCGTAAGCAAACGACACGACACGATCGATAAGTTGCGGGCCTTTGATCATGGGGCGGACGACTACATCATCGAGCCATTTGATCCGCAAGAACTCGTGGCTCGGGTTGAAGTTATCGCGCGGCGCTGTAACCGGCGCGATGTTCAACCGCTGGCGACCATCCTCAAGGCGGGAGACGCCGAACTTTCGATCAGTGAATTGGCGTTTCAGATCGAGGGGCGCCCGAAAGTGCTCCTCACACCGACCGAGATGCGCCTCCTCGAATGCCTGATGCGCAATGTCGGCATTACGATCGGCCGCGATCGGCTGATCGAACGGACCTGGGGCTACGACTACCTCGGCGACAGCAACCGGGTTGAAGTCTATATTGCTCGGTTGCGAAAGAAGATCGAGCGGAATCCAAGCCAGCCGGAATATCTCATCACGATTCGTGGCATCGGTTACGTCTTTCGTATTCCGCCGCGTGTCAGCGACCCATATCTGCCGGCGGCAAATGGCGCCGCGAACGTTGATCTCGGCATTCGCCGGCTATTGGAAGACGCGCTTTCGGGGAACTGATCCGACGCTCGCCGTGCGCGCGGGATCACCAACACCGTTCGGTCGTCTTCCCGCCTGACTGCTAGAATCAATCGTCGTCGATTGAGGCGAGCAGAGGCGGGAGGACCATGAAGATCGAGACATTCGCGCTCGAACGTTGGATGACGCGCTGGGAGACGGTCGTTCGCTACGATCTGGCCGAAAGCGGCATCAAGCCGATGACGGTCGATGAGTTGCTGACTCTGGCTGGGCGAGATGCCGCGCTTGAGCGGATGCTCGACATCTCACTCGGGTACAGTGAGGCGCGCGGCACCGAGGAGTTGCGAGCGTTACTCGCCGCCCTCTACCGTGACGTTACGCCGGAGGAGATATTGGTCACCACCGGCGCGATTGAGGCGAATTTCCTCCTGTTCAACGTACTCCTCAATCCGGGTGACCATGTCATCGTGGTTGATCCGGCATACCAGCAATTGCAGAGCGTGCCGAAGGCCATCGGCTGCGATGTGTCGCTCTGGAAGTTGCGTCCGGAAAACGATTTTCGTTACGACCTCGACGAGTTGGAAACGTTGGTTGACGATCACACCCGGCTGATCGTCATCAACACCCCACATAACCCTACCGGATCGGTGCTGACGCCCGACGAACAGCAACGGGTCTTCGAAATCGCCGAACGCGTCGGCGCCCAGGTTATGGGTGACGAAGCGTATCGCTGGCTGACGCTGCCCGGTCGCGAGCCATTCGCCGGTCCGGTACGCGATCTTGGCGAGCGCGGTATCAGCGTCGGTACGCTCTCCAAGCCGTTCGGCCTTCCGGGCCTCCGCATCGGCTGGATCGCGGCGACGCCGGAGCTGGTGCAGGCATGCTGGTCGCAGCGAGATTATGTGTCGCTCAGCCCTGGCAAGCTGAACGACTTCCTGGCGACACTCGCGATCCGGCAGCGTGCGGCGATTTTCGAGCGTACGCAAACGATCGCCGCCGAAAATTTGGCGACGCTCGAACGGTGGCTGCGTGAGCGTGAGGATCTGGTCAGCTGGGCACCGCCGCGTGGCGGCTTGCTCGGCCTGTTGCGCTACGACATCGATGTGCCGTCGATGAAGCTGGCGGATCGCCTTGCCGCTGACGCTAGCGTCATGCTGGCACCCGGTTCGGCCTTCGGCTACGAGCACTTCCTCCGCGTCGGCATCGGCGGCGATCCCGCAGTCTTCCGTGAGGGCCTTGGCCGTGCGGCCTCGGTGCTGGAAGCGGCCCGCTCTGAAGCGGGGCCAGCCAAGAATTGACGCATTTCGACGAAACAACGCCCACTCGTTCTCCTGCGCTGCGGGGGATTCGAGCGGGTTCCCGTTTGATGTGCTCCGGCGAGCGCGTCGAGGGGAGGCGGGGAGGAGATCCTTCGCCGCAGCACAGCATGACATAAATGGCTTCTCGGCTCGCGAGAGCAGTTTCGGTTGAGATTAGCGCTTCAGGAAAAGGTAGGCGAGGTAGGCGCCGACTTCGCGGGTGACATAGCGGTATTCGGTCGGTGTATTGGGCCGGATCGGGCTCGTTTTCGTCGGTGAGGTGTAGGCGACCAGTCCCAAGTCCTCGGACATATGTTTGACGCGAAACATATGGAATGGGTCACTCACGAGGATGACCTGTTCCCCGTTACGCAGGTCGGTGGCGCGGGCCTCCTGCAAACTCTGCCACGACGTCAGTCCGTCGACCGTGCGCATGGCGCTCACCGGAACGCCTCGCTGCTGCAGATACGTCTTGGACACCTCGGACTCCGAGAAAGAATCGCCGGGACCGGTGCCGCCCGTTAGCACGATCATCGGGGCCAGTCCCGAGGCATAAAGGTCGTAGGCGTGATCGAGCCGGGCTTTGAGAATCGCTGATGGGCTGCCATTCCATTGCGCCGCACCGAGCACGATGATGGCATCAGCCGGTCGCGCTTCATCTTTCCGCGCCTGATGCAGGATCGTCAGCGCGAGGATGACGAGCGACAGCATCCCAAGCAGTATGAGCGTGAACACCATGATGATCATGATGCGGCTGGCACGCTTGAGCGTCGCGTAGCGATCGATTTTCTGGCCGCGTGCCAGGCTGCGGGTGGTCACCGTTTTGTCCGATCCTCGACGCACATTCATGACGAATCAGATCTTACACAGCCGGGGAACCGTTCGCCGAGGGTGAATGACGCTGCTATACTCTGCGTATGGAGGAACAGAACATCCGTTCCGGTACGATTACCGCGCTCAACGCCCAGGCTCGACACGCCGATCGTGTCAATCTGATGATTGATGGCGAATTCGCACTCGGCCTGAGCGGCGCGATCGTGCTCGAGCAGGGATTGTACGTCGGGCAGACGCTGTCGGAAGCGGAGTTGCTGCGTTTGCGCGGGTTAGAGGAGATCGTGAAGGCGACCGAATCGGCCCTGCGTCTGGTGACGCATCGGGCGCGGACTGAGGTCGAATTGCGTCGCCGGCTGGCGCGCAACGGCTTTTCGCCCGAAGCGATTACCGCGACGATCGAGCGTATGCATGAATGGCGCTATCTTGACGACGAAGATTTCGCGCGTCGTTTTGTCGAGAGTCGCGAGGGGCATCGGCCGCGTTCGGCGAGCATGATCCGGCGCGAACTGGTCGGTAAGGGTGTGGATGCCGAAACGGCGGGCCAGGTCAGGGCGGAAGCAGAGATCGACGACGAGTCGATTGCCCGCGATCTCGCGCACAAGTGGCTCAGCCAGCACGCGCGCGAAGCGGAAGAGGTTCGCCGTCGCAAGCTGATCGGGTTTCTGCAGCGGCGTGGCTTCGGCTGGGACGTCATTCGGCACGTGCTCGACGATGAGGTTGCGGAATGAGCACCGACGCGCTTGCCTGCGTCTTCTGGCATCGGGAGCGCGTCCGCTTCCGCGATGTCGACCTGCAGCGGATCGTCTACTACGGCAAATACCTCGATTATTTCGACAACGCGCTCTATGAATACCTGCGTTCGCTCGGTTTCGAAACGGGCGGCATCGATGCCCGGCATGGCTTCGATACGTCGGTTGTCCATATTGAGATCGACTACCTCTCCCCGGCGGCGTTCGATGACCTGCTCGATGTTGGGCTGCGGGTGACGCGTCTCGGACGGACGAGCTTCGACGTCGACTTTGAGCTTCGTGTCGGGGAGCGCGTCATCTGCCGTGCCAAGCTCGTACTCGTCAACTACGACGCACGCTTGCAGCAGGCGCGACCAATTCCGCAGGAGATTCGTGACGCCATCGAGGCGTCGAATGAGGCAGTTGCACAGGCGACGCCGGATGGGCGGGTGGGCCTGGATACGATCCCTGAGGCCTGATATACTCGTCTAGGCCGCAGGAGAATACCTCCCAGTTTTGCCCAAACGTACAGTTAAATGTTGTCAAGTTAAGCAGGTCGACGAAGATGGCTGAGATCACCTGGTTGGGCCATGCGTGTTTTCGCATTAAGGGACGTGAAGCGGTCGTCTTGACCGATCCACTCTCGCCGCAGAGCGGCTACGATATGCGACAGCCGCAGGCCGACATCGTTACCGTCAGTCACGATCACCTCAACCACGCCGCCCTCGATCTCGTTTCGCCGGGTTTCCGAGCTATTAATGGCCCGGGTGAATACGAAATCCACGAAGTCTACATCTCGGGAATTCAGACCTACCACGATAACGAGCATGGCAAACGGCTCGGCAAAAACACCATGTACTTGATTGAAATCGAGGACCTGGTGATTTGTCATGCCGGTGATCTGGGGCACGCGCTGACCGACGAGCAGTCGGAGAGCCTCAGTTCGGTCGATGTCTTGATCGTGCCGGTCGGCGGTGGGCCAACCCTCGATGCGGCAGCGGCGGCGGAGTTGGTCGGTCAGCTCGAGCCATCGGTCGTGATCCCAATGCAGTTTCGGACTGAGCGGGGCGACTTCGAGCGTGATTCGCTCGAGCCGTTCCTGAAAAAGTTCGGCATCGGTGAGATCGAAGTGAAAGATCGGATCAATCTGCGGAAGAGCGATCTGACCGAAGCGTTACAAGTGATGATATTGCGGCC
>CALAGB010000371.1 GCA_937891245.1 uncultured Thermomicrobiales bacterium
AGGCGGCCGCCGTTCGCGCTGGAGTCGATGCGGCTCGCGGACAGGTCATTATCTTCACCGACGCTGATCTCTCGACGCCGATCGAGTACGTCGATCAAACCCGACAGTTACTGCTGGCCGATTTCGATCTCGTTATCGGCAGCCGCGAAGGCAAGGGCGCGCGTCGCGTCGACGAGCCGTTCTATCGCCATTTCATGGGACGGCTATTCAATTATCTCGTGCAGGGGCTCCTCATCCGTGGCGTCCGCGATACACAGTGCGGCTTCAAAGGCTTCCGGGCCGAGGTGGCACGCGAACTCTTCGGTCGCTCGCGGCTCTATCGGAGCGAACATCAGGTGCGTGGCCCGCTCGTCACCGGCTTCGACGTCGAGTTGCTCTTCCTCGCGCGCAAGTTTGACTATCGGATCTACCAACTCCCGGTGACCTGGCACCATGTCGAAGGGAGCAAAGTGCGACCGGGCCTCGATAGCCTGCTGATGCTCCGCGACATTCTACGGGTACGGCTGAACGATCTGCGCGGCTTCTATAATTCGGGGTCACACTCCACATTCGCTCGCAGAGGTACGGAGGACGCGGAGATCAATATTTAGGTTCTCCGCGAGCGTCGAACGTCGCCTACGCACCGATCAGTTCCTCGATCACGCGCCCGATGAGACGATTCGCGAGAATCGTGGGCAGTCCGGATTCCGCGGCGACCAGCTTCTTCATCCCAGCATCGAAGCCCATACAGTCGAGCACGATCATGGCGGCCCCGGCGTCACGCAGCGCGCGGGCTTGCCCGCCCAGTTCTGCTTGCCCGCTATAGGGGGAGACGGCAACACCGGTAAAGCTGCGCGTGGGTGTCGACCACTTCCGCGACATCATGTTCATCTGCCCCTCATGTGGGAGCATCACCCCAATCGTGCCGGTAGGCAGCACGGCTTCCACGGTATGCGCGAGCAGGCGATCGGGATAAATTGTCGGGATTGGTGGCGCGATTTTCGCGAATTCTCCGGTGCAGAGGATGACGGCAAGCGTGGCGCCGTCCTCTGCACAGCGATCGACGGCACGTTGCAGATGCGGAATAAGACGCTCTTTGGCGATGACGACTTCGGTGCCGTCGCGCAAGCGGCTCACCAACGGCAACTCTTCCGTCTCTGGTTGGAGCTCCTCGATCTGCGTGCGGTCGAGATCGTCAAGGGCTCCCTGTTCGCAGAACTCAACGCTTCCCGGCTGCGCGAACATCGAGGCGACGATATCCGGGCGGGGTGATTGTCCGATCGTGACGAGACCGACGCGTTGCATCAATCGCTCCATTTGTTCGCGGATAACGAGGTGTACGTATACCCACGTAATCTGGTAAAGTAGAGCCGTGCTATACTGAAACAGGCACTTTGGTATTTTGCTCTGCGTTCTTGTTTTCCGCAAGTACGAAACGGCTGCTTAGCGAACCGCGAGCGTCGTCAGACGGGGGGAGCGGACATTGTCAGGCACGCCGCCTGAAGACCTGACCGAACTGGTGCACGGAATCGATGAAGGCATCTCCTCGCTGGAAGTCCGCCTGAGCGCGACGGTCGATTATCTAAATTCGATGCTGACGAATATCGATAACGCTCGCACGGCGGTTCAGGGTACGATCGAGGAACATAGCCTGGAGCGAATGCTCCGACAGGATCCTGATCCCACTGCTGAAGACGACGACGATGCCGAATTGCGCCGTCGTGAGAGCGAACTGACCAATACGTACACCGAGGTGCACACGCTACACAGCCAGCTCAACGGCTTCGTCCATCTGCTCACCGCCAGCCGCGAACAATTTCGCGCCAAGAAGGAACTGCCGCAGATCGATGACGCGCAACGGCTCGCCATCCGGCAGGTGTCCATCGAGGCGCAAGAGGCTGAGCGCCGTCGCTTGGCGCGCGAGATCCATGACGGCCCGGCTCAGGTATTGGCGAACGCGATCATCGGGCTCGAATTCGTCGGCCGCTCATTGCAGAGTACCACCGACAGAAAGCGGAGCAGTGCCGAAGAGATCGAACGCGTCAAGTCGGCGATGCGCGAGGGGCTGACCGAGATCCGGCGCTTCATCTTCGATCTACGACCGACCATGCTTGGGCAGCGCGGATTGGCCGCCACCGCTGAGCACTACATTCAAACGTATCGTCATCTCTTCCCCGGCGAAATCGAACTGTCGGTGGCCGATGATCTGCCCCATTTGACACCAGATCAGGAGATGACTGCCTTCCGTGTTATTCAAGAATCTCTGCAAAATGTGCACCGGCATTCCCGGGCGACTAGGACTTGGGTCACGATTTTTGCCGACGATGTTGGCTTGACGGTTGAGATACGGGACAATGGCGAAGGGTTCCGTCCGGCCGCCGCGGTGTCGACGGCGATGAGTGGTTTCGGCCTGGTCGGCATGCGGGAGCGAGCCGAGGTCATCGGCGCACGCCTGGAAGTCGAAAGTGAACCCGGTGAAGGAACCGATATCCGGCTCATCATACCGGTCAACGCTCGTGCACTGGGGACGGCCAGAAGCCGGCGCGACAACCGACAGCTGCGGGCGCGAGGAGGCGTACTTGAACCAGATTGAGATCCTCGTCATCGACGATCATCCTCTCTTTCGGAGAGGTATCCGCTGGAGTATTGAAGAAGAAGAGGAACTCAAGGTCGTCGGCGAAGCCGCATCCGGCCAAGAGGCAATTCGACTGTCCGATGTCCATGTACCGGATGTCGTGCTGCTTGATCTGAATTTGCCTGATATGAGCGGACTGGAAGTGGCGCGCATCTTGAAGCGACGCCATCCGCAGGCAGGCGTCATCGTGCTGACGATGCACGAAGATGACGAACAACTCTTCAACGCGATTCGCGCCGGAGCGAATGCCTATTCGACCAAGGACATTGACCCGGTCAACCTCGTTCAGCTCATTCGCCGTGTCGGCCGAGGTGAGTACCTGATCAACGAGAATGTCCTCTCACGGCCGTTCGTGGCCTCCAAGGTGCTCGATCAGTTCCGTGAGTTGGCCCAGATCGATGAAGTTTCGAGCACCGTCTTCTCGCCGCTCACGCCGCGCGAGGTCGAAATTCTTGATAGCGTCGCACATGGCAACAGCAACAAAGAAATCGCGCGGTTGCTCAATATTAGCGACCAGACGGTCAAGAATCACATCACCTCGATCCTGCGCAAGCTGGCGGTCAACGACCGCACGCAGGCGGTCATTTACGCCCTGCGTCACGGCTGGATCAAGCTCAACGACGACGCCCAGCAGCGCGACCAGCCCGATTCCGCAAAGAGCGTGTAGCCGCGGGGACGGCCCCCCCCCCCCGCCCC
>CALAGB010000372.1 GCA_937891245.1 uncultured Thermomicrobiales bacterium
CGCCACCGACATCGGGCCGCTCATCGATCTGCGGGCCGTCGAACGGATCGAGGAGCTGGCGCGTATCGATCGTGCGCACGAACCGCTCGCCTCACAAATGCGCGAGGTGCAGTTTCTGCTCGAAGATCACGCGCTGACCATTCGATCGTATGCCGAGGACGTCGAAGCCGACCCGGGCCGCCTCGCCGAGATCGAAGATCGGCTGGCATTGATCAAGCAGCTCCAGCGCAAATACGGCGCGACGCTGGAGGACGTGCTCGCCCATTATGAACGCGCTGCTGCCGAACTCGATGAACTGCAAAACAGCGAGGAGCACGTCGAGGGGCTGCGTGAAACGGCCGAGCGCTTACGCCGGCAGCTCGGCGCGCTGGCGACCGACATCTCGCGCGCCCGTCGCCAGGCGGCCGGAGCGCTCGTCGAGCAGGTCGAACGCTCTATTGCTGAGCTGAACATGGGACGCTCGCAATTTAAGGTCGCCTTCGGGCCGCTCAGCGGCACATCAACACTACCGGTGGAGATCGAAGGCGAGATGTGCGAGCAGCCATTTGATGCCACCGGCATCGATCGGGTCGAATTTCTGATCGCGCCGAACGCCGGAGAGGTGCCGCGCCCGCTGGCGAAAATCGCCTCCGGCGGCGAGATGGCACGCTTGATGCTCGCGCTCAAGTCGATTCTCTCCAACGCCGATGATACGCCGACGCTCGTCTTCGACGAGGTTGATGTCGGCGTCGGCGGCCGCAGCGCCCAGCCGGTCGGCGAAAAGCTCTGGCGACTCGGTGAAGCGCACCAGGTGCTCGTCATTTCGCACCTGCCGCAAGTCGCCGGTTTCGCCGAATCGCATTACAAGATCACCAAGCTCGATCGCGACGGTCGCACCGAGACGAGTATCGGGCTCCTCGACGACGCCGCGCGACTCGACGAATTGGCGGCGATGTTCGACGGCCAGCCACCGACACCCGAATCGCGCGAAAACGCCCGCGCGATGCTCGAACGAATCGACCGCTGGAAGCGCGAGCGGCTTGCTGCGTCTCCGGTCGTCTGAGGCGCGAACGTCCGATGGTATACTCGCCACGTGCTCAAATGTGACACTTAACCGGTATATGATCGAATTGAGGGACAGATGCAGCCGAATATGAAGATGCTGCAGCAGATGCAGAACCGCATCCAGAAGATGCAGCAGGAGCTTGAAGAAACGACCGTTGAGGGCACCGCCGGTGGTGGGGCGGTCGTCGTCGCGGTCAACGGTCTTCGCGCCGTGCAGTCGGTCAAAATCAACCCCGAGGCCGTCGACCCGTCCGACATCGAGATGCTCGAAGACATGGTGTTGGCCGCCATCCAGGAAGCAATGAAAACCGCCGAAGACCTGGCCGCCAACAAGATGGCCGCCATTACCGGCGGGATTAACATTCCGGGCTTGATGTAACCAACCAGCCGGTTGCGCGGCTGGCCGACGCCGCGTGCTCGCCGGGCATGCGGCGTTTTTTCACTCCTCGTCAGTCGCGGTTTCGGCCGCCGCCTGACGCAGATCGACGCACTTGATCACGATTTGCGCGTATTCGTCCTCCAGCTTCCCGACAATCACGTCATCCCGCAGCGCGTCACGCCGCCGCTGGAAGTGCTCGGCCAGTAAGGTACTCCGTCCCCTGTCCGCTTCGATCCATGCGATTAGATCTTCGGCGTTTTTGACCGCTTCTTCGGCCTCGCGGTCTTCGCCGGTCGTATCGATCGGGTCGTGCGGCATGCCCATCTAGGACACCAGCATCTTCTTCCTCCAGTCGAGAATGTCTATTCGCTCAAGCAACTTCTGGGTGCGTTCGCGTTGGTGCTGCTGGTGGCGCCCGCGCCGCCCGATCAGGTCGATATCTTCGGCGAGGCGCTGGATTCACGTCTCACGAATACGAGCGAGGCGGTGGTAAAGCGCGAATACGAAGGCGAAGCGGAGCAGCATAACCGCGACGAGATGGCACCGCCGACAACGACGATGGCGACTCCGGGATGCACCCACGTTCGGCGAGTGAGCGCCATCACACTGACCGCGCCGAGCATCACCAGCAGCAGGAGCGCTTCGCTCATCGGTTGATCGTCCGTGCCGGAACGTCGGTCAGCACCTGTATCCGGCGGTTCGGGTCGCGCGTTACATCACGTCATTGGTGAACGACCAGTGTCATCTGGACCGACATGGCGCCAGTCTAGCGCCCCGTTTGTGCCGTCCCGGCCGTGTTGGACAGCCAGGAGAGCGGTACGCGACAATAGCACCATATTCACTCGATACACTGCCCAGTCGGCAGCGTCTACGAACTATCGGAGGATACATGGTACGACTCGGCGTCATGATCGAAGCGCAGGAAGGGCTCACCTGGCAGCGCTGGCAACGAATTATCGAAACGGCAGAAGCGAACAATTTCGATTCACTCTGGCGCTCCGACCATCTCTTTTCCGTTATGGGAGTCAGTGAGCGGGATCAGCTTTCGCTCTGGCCGTCGATGACCCTCGTCGCCGCCCGCGATTCGAAGCTGGAATTCGGCGCGCTCGTCTCGCCCACCACGTTCCGCAACCCGGTCATGCTCGCCAAAGACTCGGTCGCGCTCGACAACCTGTCGAACGGCCGCTTCTGGCTCGGCATCGGCGCCGGTTGGAACGAGCGCGAACACGCCGCCTTCGGCTTTCCGCTGCCGCCGCTCAAGCAACGCATGGACCGGCTCGAAGAATCGATCGAAGTCATCAAGCTCCTCTGGTCGGGTGAAAAAGTGAGTTATCCTGGCGAGCAGTTCCAGCTCAGCGATGCCCAGATGCGGCCCACATCGGTGCGTTCGAGCGGCATCCCCATCCTGATCGGTGGCTCCGGTGAGAAGCGAACGCTGCGGATGGTTGCTCGCTTCGCGAGCGAGTGGAATTCCAATGCCTCAATCCACGAGACGTACCGCCACAAAGCCTCCGTGCTTGAACAGCATTGCCGCGACATCGGCCGCAACAGCTCGGAGATCGCGCGTTCGGTCATGGTCGGCCACATCATCGGCACGACCGATGCTGAAGTCCGCCAGCGCGCCGCGCGCATCCAGGAAATCATGCCCTCGATGCAGGGGTTAAGCCTTGATGAGGTCATGGAACGCACGCACGACCGTGGCTGGCTGGTCGGGACGCCCGATCGAGTGATCGCGGACATCCATGTGCTGGCGAGCATGGGCGTTTCGCGCCTCATGCTCCAAACCCACGACCAGGAAGACATGGCCGCGCTCGAACTCTTCGCCACCGCCATCATGCCCGAGGCCGCGAAGCTGTAGAGCAGAGAGCGGGCCGGCCCGCCCCCCGGCCCCTCTCACGCACCCGCGAATGGGTTGGGAAGAGGGGTCAGGTGAGGGCCGTTGCCGGCCCTATTTCCCTTCGATCTGTCGGATGTGGAGGATCAGCTGCCAGCGCTGTTCGGGCGTCAAAATCCCCTTGAACGGCGGCATCTTCTGGATGCCGTTGCTGAGGTAGTAGTAGATCTCGCCGTCGCTGTAGCTCGCGACCGGGTCCTTGGTCAGATCCTTCGGCAGCAGGATCTGCTGGTCCGGCGGAAGCGTCTTGTTGACCGCGTTGAAGTAGTTGATCATGAACGCGTTGCCTTTAGTGATCTTGTCGGCCGGCGTGTCTTCACCGAGTCCGTCCTGACCATGGCACTGCGCGCAGTTGATCGAGAACAGTTCCGCGCCCGCCTTCAGGTTCGCGTCGTTCGCTTCGAGCGGGTTCTTCACGTTCTTCGCTTCGTCCAACGTGTAATCAGCCGGTGCCGCGGCACCGATTTGGACCAGCGGGCCATAGGCGAGCGAGTTCATCGTCTGTTGATTGACCTGAATCGCCGTCGACGGTGAATCAATGCGCGGCGGCTCTTCAGCATGCCACGACGGCGAGTAGTGCATTTCAGAGAAGAAGTCGATCGGATACTCGTTCGTCGAATTACAGGCGGTGCTGACGATCAGCAGAACCGCTACTCCGGCCACGCCCAACAAGCGTGGCTGAAACCGCGCAAGCCGAGTCTTCGCCTGTGCGAGACGCCCGACAGCGCGAATCATGCGCTGGCTCCCTTCCGTTTTGCTCGTGCCGGCTGGCTCGCTTTCGCGGGAGCCTTCTCCGCCATGCGAACATCCTCGGCGCCCGCCGCGCGCATCGCCGCAGCCGCACTATCCACGCGCTCTTCCGGCGAGTGCACCAGCACCCCGATATAGCCATCGGTGATCCGGGTGTCGTAAATCTCTCGGCTGAAGCGCGGCAAACGCGACTCGAAGATCGCACCGAGCACCGTGAAGATCACGGCCGCCAGCATGGTGCCTTCATACATGATGATGACCATCGGCGGGATCGAAAAGAGCGGTTTGCCGTCCGTGACCATCGGATAGACCACCTGCGTGCCGCCGGTGATCAACAGACCGACGGCGAAGCCACAACACGCACCGACCACCGGCCAGAGGCCGAGCCGGCTCGTCGAATGATCGTGGCCGAAGGCACCTTCGGGATAAGGTGCGTTCGTGAGGACCTCGAAATCCTCGCGGTGAATCCCAACTTCGGCGAGTTTGTCGACCCCAGCGACCGCCGAGTCAATGTCGCTGTAGAGTCCGAGAACATCGCGTAGTGCCATTCGCCTTCTTCCCCTCTAGAACTCGCGCACGATCGCCGGAATCGACGCCTTGCCGACCTTGATCTCCTGGAGAAAGTACTGACCTTCTTTTTCTTCCCAGATGGAAACCGGAGGGAAGATCTTCGAGAAACACATGAACAGGAACGGAACGAGCGCGAACGAACCTACGATCAACGTGATTTCGACAATCCCTGGCCGGTAGTAGTTCCAGTCGAAGGTCCACTCATACTTGCGCTCAAGGCCGGGGATGACAAGCCAGTACCGCTCGGACCACATACCGATGTTGACCATGATCGAGGTCCAGAACATCAGTTTGATGTTGCGTCTGAACTTTCGGAACATCCAGATTGGAACGGGTATGAAGTAGCCGAAGACGAAGATTAAGACGAGCATCAACGTATACGGCCACTGCTCGAAGCGCATCTTCATGACGGCGGTCTCGCGCGGATCTTGATTGAACAGCGCGAAGAAGACGTCGAGCATGAAGAAGAATACCCAGGCCGTCGCCACCACCACGAGCAAGCGCCCGATGGCGTCGAAGTGTTCTTCTCGTATGTACTTATCAAACCCGAACATCCACCGCATGAGCACCATCAACGTCACCGCCGCCGACACACCGGAGTGCACGGCTCCAATAACGAAGTAGGGCGCCCATACACTCGTATGCCAGACCGGATCGAGCGAGAACGAGAAGTCCCAGGAAACGATGCTATGGACGGAGACGAAGATCGAGAGCATCAACGCCGCCAGCAGGAAGCCGGTAGCCGTTTGGATCACCCACTGCCGTTCGCCGTTCTGCCAGCCGAGCGCCAGCACGCGATAGAGTGGCCGGCGCCAGCCGGTCGCACGGTCGCGCATCATCGCGATGTCCGGCACGGTCGTGATGTAGATGAAGAGAATCGTACCGGTCAAGTATGTGATGACAGCGCTCGGGTCCATCACCAGGGCCGAGCGGACATCCGGGAAAATGCCGCGCCAGAAGTCATACGGGAACACCCAGTAGAGGGTGCGCCATGGACGGCCGGTATGGATGAGTGGGTAGGTCAGCGCCGTCATAAGGCTGAACATCGTCATAACCTCGGCGGCACGGGTAACCGGCCGGCGCCATTCCGCCTGCGTCAGACGGAGAATGGCCGAGATCATAACGCCCGCGTGACTGATACCAATCCAGAAGACGAAGTTGACGATCATGAAGCCCCACATGCCGGGGCGGTTCAGACCGGTAACGCCTATCCCCCAGTAGACCATCCAGGCGATGGCAAAGCCAAACGCCGCCAGGATCGTGCCGAGGATGATAAACGCAACCCACATCCACATCGTGGTCCGCGTCACCGGCAGAAGGAGTTCTTGAATGACCTCCATCTGTGGGAGATTACGCCGCTCTTGCATACCCTTCCTCCACGCGCCTCTCTACGGACCTGATACTAGTAGTCCGGCTTCCCGATGACCATCACTTCAGTGTTGTGGTAACGGCGCTTGACGCGCAAGCGCGTGCCTTCGGTCATTTCCCAAATCGACGGCACTGGGATGAGCCGCATCGCCAGCATCACAAGCGCGACGCAGGCAGCGATCGCCCCGATCACGATCAACCAATCGAGCACACCGGGCGAGTACACGGGCGGCAAGAAATGCAGGCGATCTTCCGTGATGTCCTTGGGCGTATACGCGGCCGAAAAGAGACGGATCCGATCCGCAAGCAACCCAATCAAGACGCCACTCGACACGATGAACGGGCCGACCTTTCCGCGCCGCAGCTTCGTCCACATCATCAAGACCAGCGGGCTAATGAAGCAGAGCGCAAACGCGACCACGAAATACCAGAGGTAGGAATCGAAATAGAGCAGACGGATCTGCAGGATCTCCCACGGCATGCGGCCATACCACGGAATCACGAAGTCAGTCCAGATGAAGTAGGCAAACAAGAGTCCAAGCGCCAGCTGGATCTTGGCGAGCGCGAAGAACTGTTCGCGACCGAGATAATCGGCGGCACCGCCCCACCAACGCATGAACGACGCCGTGACGACCACGACGGCAACGCCGCCGCCGAAACCGCTCACCGCGAAATACGCGGGAAAGATGGCGCTCTTGTAACCCGGAATCAGGCTCATGATAAAGTCGGCCGCGATCACCGTCATCGTCCCGATATACATGACGACGTAGAACGCCCCAAGATAGGCAACCGCGCGGTCAATAATGCGCCACTGCGCCTGCGTCCCGTAAAAACCTTCGGCCTTGCGGGTCAACCAGTTCGCGCTGCCATCTTGAACCTGCGCTCGCGCGATCGCCAGGTCTGGGATCGAGCTAATGTACAGCAATGCGTAGCCGGTGAAGGCGAGCCCAACAACGAGAATCGCATCCCACAGATAGGGTGCGGCCCACCAACCGAACCAGATGGTTGGGCGTCCGTGGGTGTTCGGTACCGTCCACATAAGGAGGAGAAAAAGAACGGCCGGCACGATCATCGCGGCCGCCCAAATCTCCGATATCCGGTCGATTGGCCGCCGCCAGTGTGAGCGGGTCAATCGTGCCGCGACACAGACACAGGGAGCGGCGGCCACCGTCGACATGATATAGCCAAACGCTACCGCGACGTAGCCCCAATTCTCCCGATCGCCCCAGCCGGTTGCCACTGCCTGGACGATCAGCGCGATGATGCCGATCACCGTCAAGATTCCGAGGATGATCAAGCTGATGCGATACCACTGGCCCTTCGCCCGCAATCGCTGCAAACCGTCGCGGACGAGTTGGCCGGGGGTGTAATCCCACGCTTTCGTCATCGGCGATGGTTCAGGAACGTGATGGCCGTCGGTTACGGTTGCCATAGCGGTCCCCTCCCGCCTCTCTCGTTGTCAGCGCTCGGCAATGCCTTCTGAGCGCACTCGAACAGGCTTCTCATCGCCTGATCCATCCATCCCGCCTGCGAATCGATCAACCGACTGCCACCGTTTCCTTGATGCGGGTGTACTGCGACGAATCGAAGTACTTGTGCTTGCTGTCGTCCGGTAGCGGATCGGCGTCGATCTTCTTCAGATACACGACCGCCGGGTTCGTCCCGAGGTCGGCCAGGAGTTGGTAACCACGCTTGGTGCTGGCGATCGTCTTCGCCACCTCGGAGGCAGGGTTATTCAGATCGCCGAATACGATGGCGCGGGTCGGGCACGCCTGCGCGCACGCGGTGGTGAACTCGCCATCGTGGACCTCACGTCCTTGCAGTTTCGCGCTTTGCTCAGCATGGTCAATACGCTGAATGCAGAAGGAGCACTTTTCCATCACGCCACGACTGCGCACCGCAACCAGCGGGTTCAGCTGCTGCTTGAGGCTTTCCGGCCACTTCGGTTCCCAGAAATTGAAGAAGCGCACGTGCCAGTGACAGTTGACCGAGCAATACCGTGTACCGATACAACGATTATAAACCTGGAAGTTGAGCCCCTGGTCGGTGTGATACGTCGCGTAGACCGGGCAGACCGGCTCGCACGGCGCGTCCTCACACATCATGCACGGCACCGGAATATAACGTGCCTTGACGTTCGGGAACTCGCCCTCCCAATATCGTTCGACGCGAATCCACTCGATCGCACGTCGCTGCTGGAAGTTCTCTTCAGTATTGATCGGGATGTTGTTCTCGGCCTGGCACGCCACGACGCACGCCTGACACCCCGTGCACAAATCCAGGTCGATCGTCATTCCCCAACGTTGCGCCACTTCGGCTCCTCTCGCCCCTCCGGGTCCCGCTCGTCAATCGGACTACTCGGCCGCCTCAACCTCGATGATCGGGAACTCTTCCAATTGATAGGCCGGCACCGATCCTTCGAGTCGTGGGATTCGAACCTTCTTATTGGCCTTCTTGATCGAAACCTTTGTCGCGGCCCAGGCCAACGCACCGGTCTCCGCCTCCGTCTGCGCCGCGACGAGCTCAAACGGATTTTCGCCGCGTTTTTCGGCGTAGCGCGAGAAGATGACGTGGCCCTGTCCGAACGGCACCAGCAGTGTATCCGTCGGAGCCGACGGGTTCATATAGACCGCTACTTCGACCGTTCCCGCCGAGGACGTCAGCTTGACGATATCGCCCGTCTCAACACCAAGCTTCTTGGCGGTCGACGTATTGACGTCGACCCAAGTCGACCAAACGTTGGTTGAGATCGGCTCCGGCAGCGCCTGCAACCAGGGCAGATGCGAATGCTCGCCATAACTCAGCGAGTTCGTCGGATACGGCACCAGGTAATACTCGCCATTGCCGTCGAACTTCGGTTCGGCCGCGCTGGTCGGCTTAGCTGGCGCGGTCGGTGCCGCCGAGGCGGTCTTGCTCGTATCCCACCAGCCGCCCTGACCCTGCACCGTGACGAAGTATTCTTTCGGATCGTCGACACCGGTGATATTGCCGCCACCGGCCTGTTGCAACTGGCCAACGATCGTTCGTACCAGCTCTTCGTTCGTCTTCCATGGCAACGAGCCACCGGCCGTCGTCGCCGCGCCGATTAGCAGATCGACGAACGACTTCGCGTCAACAAACGGCTTGACGACCGGCTGTTGCAGCGCGATCGTCTGGTACCCCGGACCCGGGTCCGGCACATGCAGGCCCCAGTCTTCCAGTGTCACCAGCGTCGGTAACACCAGATCGGCCTGGGTCGTCGTTTCGTCAAGAAAGTTCGAGAAGCTGACGACTTTGGCCCCGGCGCCAAGTGCATCTTTCAGCCCAACCGCCGGCGGTAGACCGTAGACCGGATTGGCATTGTGGACCAGCACCAGCTTAGTTCCGCCACTCTTGATCTTGTCGACGATCGGCTTCCAGTCGCGATAGCTCGTGCCGACGGTCATATTCGGGAGCACATCCGGCAGCGGCGAGTCGGGGTTGAGCATCACGCCACCCTTGGTTCCCACCGAACCGACGAGGTAGTTGAGCGAATACACCGCTGTCAGGTTGAAGAGGCCATTGGTGTGTGCGGCTGCCGCCGTGCCGGCCATCGCGATGGCCGGTTTCGTGCCGGCGAACAGCTTCGCCATCTCGGTAATTTGATCGGCGCTAATGCCCGCCTTGCCGGCAACTTTGTCCGGCGAGTAGTCATCGAGCGAGATGCCGTTGTAAATCGAGGACGCCGCGCCGCTATCGACCAGACCCTGAGACGTCATCACCTGGGCCATTGACAATGCAACCAGGCCCTCGGTGCCTGGATTGATGTAGACCCATTTGTCCGCGTTGGAAGCCGTCGCCGAAAGCTGCGGCCCGACGTGCCAGTAGCGGCCACGCTTGCCGCCTGCGCCGCCGCGGAAGGCACCGTAACCGATGCTCAAATGCACCGGCGAAATCCAGTCGTTCAGAAACTCGGCCCCAAAGTTAAGGAGGAACTGGGCGTTGCCGAGGTCGAATGTTGGCAGGTGCTCCGAACCGAACACGCGCCGCATCGCCTCACGCAGGACGATTCGCTCTTCCGGCTCGAAGGTGACGTGCTCGCCGCCGATCGCCTTCGTGAACTGGGCGATCGCAGCCGCTTCGGAACCGGAAACCGGTGGGGTAATCAGGAGCGTGCTCCCCTTGCCGGCGGTGATCATCGAATTAAATTCGTTCTGTGCTTCGTCCCAGGCGAGGGCCGAATAGCTGCCGGAGCCGCGGTCGCCCTTGAGCTTCAGCGGACCGCCGATGCGATCCGGGTGATACAGCTCCTGCACCAGCGACTGCTCCAGCGCCGTCGATCTACCCAGATTGAGCGGGTAATCCGGATTGCCATCGACCTTCTTGGCGCGACCTTCGTAGACACGGACAATCAGGCCGGATCCACCAGCGATTCCGGAATATGCCGTGGCGTACCAGAGATCACGACCGAGCGCGAAATCCTGCGGATTGTCGACCGCGCTCTGGATCTGAAATTCGCGCTTCGGATCACCATCTCCGAACTGGCTCAGATCGCAACCGGTGAAGACAACCGCGCCGGCCCCCGAAGCCGCGACGAGCTTGAGAAAATCACGACGTCGCATCGCACCCTTCCCCATCAGTAGTGGCACGTCGAGCAGTCGGTCGGGGCGTTGTTCTCACGATGACACGTAATACAATCGCCCATCCGCAGGTCGCGCACCTGTACGACGGCCCCCGGCGCCATCGACGCGACGTCACCATGGCAGGTGGCGCAGCTGAACCCGGCGTTGATGTGCATCGCGTGAACGAAGTGCACATGGTCGGGCAGCTGGTGGACGCGCGTCCAGTTGATCGGCGTACCGGAATTAAACGCATTAACCAGTTTCTCAAGCTGCGGTCGATCGGTGGTCGGGATGATGGCATGGCAGCCCATGCAGAGTTGGAGCGCCGGAACGGTCGAGTCGGCCTGCGTCGTCGCGCCACGGTGGCAGAACGTGCAGTCGAGCCCAACGACATTCACATGGATGCTATGCGGGAATGCGATCGGTTGAGCCTTGGCCGGCTGGGCCACCGGCGCCAGGATGTAGCTTCGAGCCACCACGGCCAGCGCAGGAATCGCCAGCACAAGCAGCAAGATCACCACAACGATCACCGGCTTGATGATTCTTCCCATACCTCCCGCTCCACTCCATTTCTGTAACGTGTCGCGCGTTAGCGCAACCGGCCGCGATCACGCGGCCGGATCGGAACTCCTAGATCCACACTCGATTGAACAGATCGTAAACCACCGTCATGTGCGTGATGAAGTTGACGAAGCAGAAGACGGCAACGAGCAGGAAGACGGCCGCCACAACCAGGATCGGCTGGCGCAGGTTTTTGTACTGTGGCGGCAGGTCACGCGTGGAAACCATCGAAGGGATAATGCCATGCCCCAGCAACAAACAGCCAGCAAACATAACCATCGATCCGACGAACGACCAGAGGTAGATCAACGTCGTCGTGATCTGACTCCACTGATCCGACGACGTTTTCGTCGCGATTATCTCCAGAAGGACCATCCAGACCTCCACCTCAGATCCGCGTGCGGTCGATCGATCTCACCCGAATGGTGCTCACTCATGTCTCGCTGTTCGCTCGCCAGAGCGAAACCGGCAACGCGCCATCGAGCCAGGGTTGCCGGTGTCCCCGATAGGTTCCCTGCAATTCGTGAGGCTGTCAAGAGTGTGCGTGTTCGTGCGTTCGGAAGACCTGT
>CALAGB010000373.1 GCA_937891245.1 uncultured Thermomicrobiales bacterium
AGACCTTGAAGCCGATGACGGGTGTATTGCTGGCCGGCTTGAGCACGACCGCGTTCCCGGCGACAACCGGCGCCATCGTCATACCGGTCAGGATGGCGCAGGGGAAGTTCCAGGGTGGAATGACGACGCCGACGCCGATCGGCTGATAGAACATCTCGGTTGCTTCGTCGGGTAGATGGGCCAGACCGGACACCGGTTCGCTCAGTCGCTGCGCCTGCCGGCCGTAAAACTCGAGGAAGTCGATTGCTTCGGCGACTTCGCCATCGGCCTCATCCCAGGCCTTGTCAAGCTCGTACGACATCCAGGCAGCGAGTTCGAGCCGTCGCCGCCGCATGATCGCCGCCATGCGGAAATTGACCGACGCACGCCCTTCGGCGGACATCCGGCGCCAGGTTTGGAATGCCTTCTCGGCCGCCGCGATCGCGTCCTCGACATCCTGCGGCCCGGCCAACGCGACCTCGCCGACGACCTGATCGAGGTTGCCGGGATTGATCGACTTAAACCAGTTACCGGTCTCACGTCGCTCGCCGCCAATCACCAACGGATAGCGCCGGCCAAGCTGCTGTTCGACCTCGTTCAGTTCGGCCTGCATCGCCTGCCGATTCTCGGGGACCGAGAAATCGACACCCGGTTCATTGTGGAATGCACCTCGTAACATCATCATCCGCCTTTCATCGCTCTGGTGAATCGGTGAGCGTTCAGCATACGCCGTCAAAGTCGCGGCCGAACGCCTCCAACATTGATCATATCGTTTGCGACACAGCGAACGCGCGCCAGCGTGCTGACGTATCAGACCGGGATGATCAGACTCGCCAGATCGCGCGGGTAGTAAGTGATGAACTCGATACCCGTCTCGGTGACCGCCACCGTATCCGAATGCCGGAACCCGGCGAAGCCCGGCACGTAGATCCCCGGTTCGACGGTGAAGACCATGCCGACCTCGATCAGTCGCTCATCACCGGTATCGAGAAAGGGTGCCTCGTGGATCAGCGTCGATTTGGCGTGGCCGGTATGATGCCGCCAGTACTGGTTCAAGTCGTGCTCGTCATAGAAGGCGTGTACCGCGCGATCGACGGCGGAACAGGTGATCCCCGGTTTGATCGTGTCGAGAGCCAGCGTCTGCGCCTGGAGCATCAGGTCGAAGAATTTCTCCTGCTTCGCGGTCGGCTCGCCCATGATCATCGTTCGTTCCAGCTCGCTGCCGTAGCTCCAGACATCAGCTCCGGCACCAGTGACGAGCACGTCTCCGGTCTGCAGTTTGACGTTGCTCGTCATCGCGTGCGGCAACGCCGAATCCTTGCCGATCTGCCCGCGAAAACCGGCGTAGGCCGGCATACTCCCGGCGCCGACCGGCCGGTATTCGGCGCCGAGCGTACGGATCATCGTCTGCGATGCCTCGAACGACGCACGCATCGAAATCTCGGTTTCGCTGATGCCGACCGCGCAATACTCCTGCAGGTAGACGTGTGCCAGGTTGCCCCAGCGCGCGCTCTCACGGATGAGCGCCAATTCCTCCGGCGAGTTGATCATTTCCAGATATTCGATGTCGTCGTTGACGTTCTCAATCGTCGCCTCCGGCAGCAGATCGCCGACCCGTGGACCACGATAGCCGTAGATATTGCCGTAGCCGGGCGCGTCGACGCCGATACGCGCCTTCTCCAGCCCAAACTCGACCAGAACATCCTTCAGGAACTCCATCGGATGACGGTCGCCGGGGTATTCGGGGTAGGCGCGGATCGTATCGACAATCGCGAACTCGGCTGAGTGCTCCTGTTCCAGGCTCGGCACGAGCAACGCCGAACGCTCCGGCGTGAGAACGTAGGCGATCGGTCGTTCAGTCGAGATAAAGCCCCAACGACAGAAGTAGCGCACGTTGTTCGGGCTGAAACTGATAAGACCGGCAAGATTCTTGCTTTCCAAGCGCGTAAGGATCGCATCGCGGTGGCGCTGGTACTCGGCCTCGGACAACCGTAGTTGCGGCATGGTGGCTGCTCCAAACGTGATGAAGAAATCGTATCCAGCGTCGATTATCGACGCAGCCCGTGGGCCACGCAACCGCTCGCTAATTGCCTGCGACAAGCGGAAGGAGCGCGCTGGAGATGCACGAGACGTTCGCGGATCGCGCCGACGCTGCACATCGTCTGGCATCGGCGCTACGTGATCTCGAGATCGAGGCGCCGATCGTCCTCGGCATCCCGCGTGGCGGCGTCGTCCTCTCGGCGATCATTGCTCAGGATCTCGGCTGCGAGCAGGGCGTCGTGGTCGCCCGCAAGCTGCGGGCGCCGCGTCAGCCGGAGTTGGCAATCGGAGCCGTGACGCCCGACGGCGCGCTCTGCCTCGACGAAGAACTGGCCCAATCGAGCGGCGCCGATGAACGCTACCTGGCCGAAGAAAAGGCACACCAAATCGCCGAAGCGCGGCGTCGTGAGCGGATCTTCGGCCGTTTCGCGCACCCCAATCTCGCCGATCGTACCGCGATCGTGGTCGACGACGGCCTCGCAACCGGCGCCACCGCCGTCGCCGCCCTCCGCTCGCTCCGCAATCGGCATCCCGCTCGCCTTATCTTCGCGGTCCCGATCGGCTCCCCCTACGCCATTGATCTTCTCCGATCCGAAGCCGACGACATCCTCTGCCTCATCATCGACTCCCGCTTCCACTCGGTCGGCCAGTACTACGACGACTTCCACCCCGTGACGGATGACGAGGTCATGGAACTGCTCGGGCTGACGACAAACTGACCCGCTTCTGCGTAAAACACTTATGCTTACCCAGGTCTTAGGACTTCTGTCTTCTTCATTTCATGATTGACGTACGCACGAATTCGTGCAATGCTCGCCTCGACGCGTACGTTATGTATCTGTCTTTTCTGTTTCTGTGATCCATTAATGGAGGACAGTTCCACGTTGAGGGTCATGAGGGAGGGTTGGGATGTCATCACCTGAAGCGGCGACCGATGTCGTCGTCACTGATGAACCGGTCCGGCGAGTCGCTCGGAGAACCGCACCCAAATGGGAATCGGAGGCGCGAGACAGAATCCGTTCCGGGATACGGCGCTTCAGCCGCCCGCTCAATGATCTCGTGGAGCGCGATGCCAATGAAGGAGACACACGGCTCCTTATCACCGATTTTCTCTGTGATGTTCTCGGCTACGACAAATATGCCGATCTCACGACCGAATATCAGGTTCGGGGTGAATTCGCGGACTATGGGGTACGAATCGACAAGGAACTTGTCGCCTTCATTGAGGTGAAGCGCGTCGCGACCAAGCTCACGACCCGGCACCTGCGCCAGGTGGAAATGTACGGCGTCAACGAGGGTGTGGAATGGATCATCCTGACGAATGGCGCGCGTTGGCAGGTCTACCATCTCTCTGGAGGATTGCCGGTCGAAGTGCAGTTAGCGATCGAAGTTGATCTGCTGGGGAGCGAGTCGATCGCACAAAAGAGTGAAAAGCTCTTCTATTTGACCCGCGAATCGTTGAAGCGACGGCAGATCGACGAACTCTGGCAGAAGAAGCGCGCGACCTCGCCGACGTCACTTGCGAACATCATTTTGTCTGAAAATGTTGCCAGCGCCGTGCGCAAAGAATTACGGCGTCAGACTGGGCATTCGATTGGCGATGACGAGATTACCCAACTCCTACGCGATACCGTCATTCGCCCGGAGTGTCTGATCCAATAGGCGGTTTCGTCACTCCGCTCTGGAGTATCCCATGGGTTTTCGCTTTCGGCGGCGCGTGAAGATCGCGCCGGGCGTGCATCTCAATTTTGGCAAGCGTGGAACCAGCGTCAGCCTGGGCGGCCACGGCGTCACGACAAACTACAGCAAGCGTGGTCGGCGCACGACCTACAGCCTGCGTGGGACCGGTCTGTCGTACACCACGAAGACCCAGAAGGCGAGCGGCTGCGGCTGCGCGATACCGATGCTTCTGCTGATCTTGGCGATGATGGCGGCTGTCATGCGGACGAGTCGCGGCAGTCGACGCCCGACCAACCGTGAACGATCCGCACTCAGTCCATCCGCCTCGTAAACGGGGTGCTCGAGGGTTGAGCGCCACCGGTCCGCCATGCCATTTGCAGTCCGATCGTGCTTGCACCCGGTTTACGGGCAACCAGACTGAGACCGATCCTACATAGCCGGGGAACGCCGGGGCGTCGATCCCGTTCGTGACCACCACACTCGCTACGTAACATCCACCAATCGTGCGATGATTGCAGCGCCAGCGTTCGCGAGAAGCGGCGATGGTGCATGTGCAGCGATCGAGCGAGGTGAGGGCAGAGACGTGGTTACCTTCGGCATCAAAACGGCGCAACCTGGCGCGACCTTCGAAGAGTTGCTTGCGTTTTGGACGGCTGCCGAGAAGATCGGCTTCCGCTCGGCGTGGCTGCACGACCATCTGACGGCGCTGCCTGATCAATCGCTTCCGTCGCTCGAAGCCTGGACACTGCTGTCGGCGCTGGCGGCACGCACAGAGCGCATCCGGCTCGGCGTGCTGGTGACCGATAACTCGCTTCGCCATCCGGGCATGCTCGCCCGCGAAGCGGTAACGGTCGACCGGATCAGCCACGGACGGCTCGAATTCGCCATTGGCGCCGGGAATCCAAAGTCGATCATCGATTATCAGGGCTACGGCATCACAACGAGCAGCACCGGCGAGCGGATCAGCAAACTGGAAGAGGCGCTCCAGATATTCAAGGCGCTCTGGACACGAGAATCGGTTACGTTTCATGGCCGCTTCTACCGGCTGGACGAAGCACGTCCGGCGATCCGACCGGTGCAGCAGCCGCACCCGCCGATCTGGATCGGCGGCAGCGGCAACCGGGTACTGCGCCTCACCGCGCGCCATGCCGACGCCTGGAATTTCACCGGGCCGCGGGAACGCTTCGCCGAACGCGTGACCTATTTGAAGGAATACATGGAACGCATCGGCCGTGACCCGGCGGACTTCCCGATCTCGGCGCAGTTCGAAGTCGAAGGGAAGTCGAGCGATCAACTCCGAGCCGAGGTCGATGCCTATGTCACAGCCGGCGCGACGACGCTGATGGCGATCTACCACGCGCCCTACAATGTGGTCGACCTCGAACCAGCCGCCCGCGCCTTCTTCGAGTAGTCAATTTCGACGTTTCGCGCCAATCCTCAGCTACAATGGCGCAAACGTTCGCCAGCGTGGAGGAAAGGATCGCGTGATGCGTGCAAACCATGTTCGTCGCCGGTTAGCCGCCGGCGAGGCGTCGATCGGTACCTGGTTGGCGTTGCCCAGTCCGGAAGCCGCCGAGTACGTGAGTCGCCTCGGATTCGACTGGCTCGTCGTCGATAGTGAACATAACGCCATCGATATTCGCACGCTGGCCCAGATGTTCGGCGCGATGGGGAGAACCGTAACCGCGCCGATGGTGCGTATTCCCTGGAACGATCCGCAGAACTTCAAGCGGGTGCTCGACGCCGGTGCCTGGGGTGTCGTCGTCCCGATGGTCAACAGCCGTGAGGAAGCGGAACGAGCGGTCGAAGCGACGCGGTATCAACCGCTCGGTGGCCGAAGTGTCGGCGGTGGGCGACACGCACTCAGCTTCGCGACAACAGCCGCCGAGTACTACGCCCACGCCAACGACGAAGTGCTGCTCGTGCTGCAGATTGAGCATATCGACGGGGTCGAGCACGCCGACGAGATCTTCAGCGTGCCGGGCGTCGATGCCTGCTTCATCGGCCCCAACGACCTGGGCGCCTCGATGGGGATCGGTCTCGGTGTGCCGCTGGAGTGCGATCACCCGCGGATGATCGAGGCGATCGCCCACATTCGTGAGAAGGCCAAGAAACATGGCGTCGCGCCCGGTATCCACTGCTCCAGCGCCGATGCAGTCAATCAATTCCTGCAGGAAGGCTTCCAGTTCTGCGCCATGGCGAGCGTACTCCGCTATCTTCTGGCCGGTCTGAGCGCCGACATCGATAAGCTCAACTGGGAAGCGTCGTTACCGCATCAGATCGAGGAAGCCGGGCACGGCGAGATCGTGCGCTATTAGACGTCGCTACCGGGAGAGAGGGCGACCGCCCCGGGCGAGCGCCGGTACTGGTCCTCAACGCAACTGGCACGCAACGTTCGC
>CALAGB010000374.1 GCA_937891245.1 uncultured Thermomicrobiales bacterium
TCCGGCTCGCATTCCATCCTCTACGGCATGACCTCGGACCATGTGCAGGCGGCCAGCACGCTCCTCTCCGACGGCAGCGAGATCGGCTTCCAGCAATTGACGCTGGCCCAGGCTGAGGCTCGGGCGCAACTCGACGGCCGCGAGGGCACGCTCTACCGCGATCTGCTCGGTCTGCGCGAACGCTACGCCACGGCCATCGCCCGCGATTTCCCGCGTCAGTGGCGCCGCGCGACCGGCTACAGCCTGAAAGAGCTGGTGCGCGACGAAACATTCAATGTCGCCAAGCTGCTCGCCAGTTCCGAAGGCTCGCTCGCCTTCGGCACCGAATACACGATCGGACTGGTGCCGGTGCCGAAGATGACCGCCATGGTCATCCTGCAATTCGACGATCTCGTCGCCTCGATGGAAACGGTCACAACGATCCTCGAATGCAACCCCTCGGCCGTCGAGCTGATGGACGGCATGTTGATCGACCTGACGCGCCAGCAGCCCGCCTTCGCGCCGCAAATCGCCTTCATCAAGGGGAATCCGCAGGCTGTTCTCACTGTCGAGTTCTACGGCGAGAGCGAAGCCGAACTGCACGCCAAGGTCGAGCATCTGCGGAAGCATCTGGCGACCCACAAGATGAGCGGCGATGTCGAGCCGATCGAGCTCTTCGATCCGAAGCAGCAGGCGGGCGTCTGGTCGGTGCGCAAGGCGGGCCAGGGGCTCCTGATGAGCACGCGCGGCGACGCCAAGCCGATCGCCTGCATCGAGGATGTTTCGGTGCCGGTCGATAGTATCGCCGAATACGTGCGCGAGGTGCTGAAGCTGATCGCCGATCACGGCACAAAAGCCGCCTTCTACGCGCATGCCAGCGCCGGCTGCCTGCACGTGCGCCCGCTGGTCAGCATGCGCACCGTCGAGGGCGTCAAGACGATGCGCTCGCTCACCGAGCACGCCGCCGATCTGGCCGTCAAGTTCGGCGGCGTCATGAGCGGCGAACACGGCGATGGCCTCAACCGCGGCGAGCTGAACGAGAAGATCTTCGGACCTGAGCTCTACCAGTGCATGCGTGAGCTGAAGAAGGCCTTCGATCCGGCCGGACTGATGAATCCGGGAAAGGTCGTCAATAGCCCTTCGATGACCGCGAACCTGCGCTACGGCCCTGACTACCACGCCATGCCGATCAAGACACACCTCAGCTTCGCGCGCGACGGAGGTTTCGCGGCAGCGGTCGAGATGTGCAACGGCGCCGGGGTCTGTCGCAAGGTCGGCGTCGGGACGATGTGCCCGTCCTACATGGCAACGCGCGACGAGCACGATACGACGCGCGGTCGAGCCAACGCGCTACGCGCGGCGCTGGCCGGTCGCGGGCTGAATCAGGATCAGTTCACCGACAAGAAGACCTACGACGTGCTCGACCTCTGCCTTTCTTGTAAAGCCTGCAAGACCGAGTGCCCCTCGAGCGTCGATATGGCGAAGATTAAGACCGAATATCTGGCGCAGTATTACGACGCCCATGGGGTGCCGCTCCGCGCGCGCGTCTTTGGCCACATTCATACGCTCAACCGGCTCGGCTCGCTGGCGGCACCGATCGCCAACGCCGCGCTCCGTTCACCGCTGGCCGGTGTCGCCAAGCGCGCGATCGGCATTCATCCAAACCGCGAGATCGCGCCCTTCGCGCACGAAACCTTCGAGCAGTGGTTCGAAAAGCATCGAGAGGCGAAGCCGTCCGGCAAGCGCGGGCTGCTCGTCTATTTCCATGACACCTTCACGAACTTCAACTACCCGGAGATCGGTCAGGCGGCCGTGCGACTCCTCGAAGCGGCCGGCTACAGCGTCGAAATTGTGCAGCGCCGCGCCTGCTGCGGTCGTCCGATGCTCTCGAAAGGGCTGGTCGAAGACGCCCGCAAGCTGGCCAAACAGAATCTCGCGGCGCTCATGCCCTATGCGCGGCAGGGCGTGCCGATCATCGGCACCGAGCCGAGCTGCATCCTGACGCTGCGCGACGAATACCCTGATCTGCTGCCCGAATCCGACGATGTCGAGAAGATCGCGCACAACAGCTTCATGCTCGACGAATTTCTGGCGAAGCTGGCGAGCGCAGGCGAACTCGACATTAATTGGCGCTCCGATAGCGGTCCCCGCGTTCTCTTCCACGGCCACTGCCACCAGAAGGCGCTGATCGGCATGGGACCGTCGATGGCGGTGCTGCGTGCCGCCGGATGCGACGCGGAAGAGAGCGGTGCCGGCTGCTGCGGCATGGCCGGCTCGTTCGGTTATGAGGTGGAGCATTACGAGGTCTCGCGCAAAATCGGCGCCGAACGGCTCTTCCCGAAGGTAAGCGAGCAAACCAGCGACACCGTGATCGCGGTAACCGGCGTCTCCTGTCACGAGCAGATCGGCCACTTCACCAACCGTCGCCCACTCCACATCGCCGAGGTGCTGGCGTCGCGCATCGCCTAACCGTCATTCTGAGCCGCAGCGAAGAATCTCTCACGCGTTTCCTGAGGACCCGCTCGCGGGTACCTCTCACTGCGGATCAGGATGACATGTGGCGTCTCTGCGTGAGTAATATCTTCAGAGCGTGGCGGCCATGGCGCGGACGACTTCGCGGCAAGTCTGCGCGTCGGCCAGCGCGGTGTGATCGGGGACCAGGGTGACACCGAGCCGACTGGCGGCCTGGCCGAGCTGAAACCAGCGATAACCCCGCCCGTAGCGGTCGGGCTCGCCCGCAAAGGTGGAATACCGCTTCATCGCGCAATGCCAGGTCGCGCGTGGCGGCGACAACGTCACCGCGATGCACGTCTGCTGGATCATGCGCTGGTCAAAATCGGCGTTGTAGACAATGACGTGGCGGTAACGCTCCAGCAGATCGAGGTAACGCGGATAGACATCCGTCCAACTCGGTGCCGTGCGCACCATCTCATCGGTGATGCCATGAATCGAGGTCGCGTCTCTCGGGATCGGTCGGCGCGGCTTGATCAGCGTATTGAGCAGAACCCGGCCGCCGTTGTCGACGGCCGCGATATCGACCAGTTCATCCCGATCGCCGAGGCCGGTCGTCTCGGTATCGAGGTAGAGCACATCCGGCCGCTGGATCGTCTCCAGTGCCCACTCGATCACCTCAGCCCGCACCGTTCGATTCGCCCACATTCCGCGCCTCCGTTCGTACAGCTGCTGGCTGAACGATAGCACGCGGACGACCCTCACCCCCAACCCCCTCTCTCAATTCTGGGAGAGAAGATTCATGCGAACGTATGCGTGATATTGCCGCGCTATGCACGCCCGGACGCCAAATCCGGGACCGAGGTCCCGGACTCCGTAGACGAAGTCCTCTGCGGGGGACTGGGAGGGATCATTCTCAATCCCGAAGGGATCTCGTCTCTGGAACACGGGATTCGAAATCCTGTGCGAGGCACGAGTGAGAACACCGTGAAAGGATCAAGCGAACGACCGTCTCAAGACACCCCTCTCCGGCGCGGGAGGTGGCTCTCCATCCCGTGGAGAGGGAGCCCGTAGGAGAGGGGCCCTGGGGTGATGACTCTCCCGGCCCTCTACCGCTCGCGGTGCGAGACGGCCATGCTGGGAACCGGTGGACCGAAGGCTTGGCGTTCTGCCTCGGCGGTCCAGTCGTGTTTGACGACCGCGAGCAGTGCCATGATCAGCAGCAGCAGGAAGAAGAGCGCCACCATGCCGCTGTTCCCCTGAAGGATCACGGAGAGAATATTCGCGAACGGCGGCCCGAAGACGGTGACCACCATCAGTTTCTTGAGAAAGGATGAGCCGGCCGGTCGGGCGGCGATCAGCGCGCCGGGAACCATCAGGAAGACCATGCCATGAACCTGACTATGGTAGGCGACCAGCAGCGAGACGATCATCGTGGCCAGCATCTGATTGGCGAAGCGTGGGCTGTTCGGATTCCATTCGCCGCGCCAGAGGACCACCAGCATCGCCAGCGAGATGATCGAGAGAAGCGCGGTCAGCACCAGGCCTTCGGTATCACCGATGCGGGGAAAGAGGTTGAGCACCAGCGCACGCCAGCTGATCATGCTGCGCGGGTCGATCGCCAGGCCGCCGTTGTAGTTCGGGTAGTCGATCAGGATCATCCGCACGTAGGCAACGATTCCTTCGATGCCACCGACCGCCAATGATGAAAGCAACAGGCCAACCGAGGTCAGTGCCGCACCGGCGATGGCCCGGAAGCGTCCCTTGAGCAGAATGACGGCTAATAAGACGACGGCATACTGCGGCTTGATCAGCAGCAAACCGAACCAGGCACCGGCACGCAGCTCATCACCGCGCATGAGCGCCTCGTACCCGCGCCAGAACGCGAAGAGCAGGATGATCACCAACTGGCCGACCAAAAAGGCGTCGACCAGCGGGAAGAAGACGAGCAGCAGCAGCGTCACCACGCGTCGATGCTCGGCCGGGAAGCGACGTGCCAGCGCCCGTGCGACCGGAATCGCCAGCAGAAGATTTGCCAGAGTCCAGAGCAGGAAGCCGATTTGCGGTGGTGGTAACGTGAACGGATTAAAGAGCGCCAGGAAGATCGGCGGATACGGCGCCGGGCCGACCTTCAACGCAACGTTGCTGATGCCGTCGGAGTAGTAGCTCATGAACGGCTGCATGAACCGCGCGATGGCGTTCAGATCGTAGCCTGCTCGTGGGCCAACGAGGTCGAACGCTCGAGCGGCACCCCAGAAGCGACTCCAGTCGACACCCACGACATAGAACATCCCCATCGCGGACCACTCGACCGCGAAACGGACGATCCAGAAGATGACATTGAGCGCGAGACCGGCCAGAAGAATTCCGCGACGGGAACCAATGGCGGCGCGGATGCGCGCTCGATCAAGGCCAACTGCCGGATTCACATTCAATTTCTCTCACCTGTACCTGCGAACCGTCAATGACGGAAGCCCCAACTCCCGCCGCCTGCCGTCGCTTCCAACCGGGGGTTGGAGCGAGGTCAGTGTGTTTCCACGCACAATCTCTTTGCAGGTATCGCGCCACGCCTTGACGAGCGTGGCGAATCGAGTCGTCGAACCTGATCGTTCAGGGCATCGCCTCGACGACATGTACAACGCCGAAGAGGTGTGTTTGGTCGCTCACGAATCGCAATCCAGCCTGCTCAATCATCTTGTGCGGCTCACGATTCCAGTGGCAGCCGATAGCCCGAACTTGACGGTCGGCAAAGCGATCTTGCAGCCGGCCGATGAACCGCACACGGCTCCGGCCGTGCTCAAGTAGCAGGATGCGACCATCCGGTTTGCAGACACGCCGCATCTCGCGCAGCACCGCCAGCGGATCGGGGAAGGTGCAGGTGCTGAGCGACGAGGTGATCGTGTCGAAATGATCGTTCGGGAAATCGAGCGCCGCACCATCCATTCGTTGAAAATCGACGGCCAATCCGAGTTCATCCGCCCGGCGGCGCGCGATGTCGAGCATTCCCTGGCTGATGTCGATCGCCGTGATGCGACAACCGGGCGGGTAGTATTCGAAGTTTCGTCCGGTACCGGCCGCGACCTCCAGCAGGTCACCCCGTGCGCGGCTGAAGAGGTCACGCCGCAAGCGAGCGAACAGGAACCGATCGGCGACGCGTTCGGCGCGATCGTAGCGAACGGCTATGCTATCGTACTTCCGAGCGATCTCGGCGGCGGTATATCTCACCGGCATCCGTGCCAACTCCCAACATAATGGGTCGGCGGTAACGCTCTGATGATACGCAGTAGCGACGCCGGAGCGAAGAGGAGCGAGCAATGGGTCACAAGAAAAGGCACAAACACGAGCAGCCGGAAGCGAGTGAACGACCGGAGTCGTGCATTTCCAAGAAGGAATACAAGAAGGCGCTCTACGAGCTACGCGTCGAGCTGGTGAAGTTGCAGCGCGACATCATCGCCAACGATCGCAAGATCCTCGTCCTCTTCGAAGGTCGCGATGCCGCCGGCAAGGACGGCACGATCAAGCGGATCATTCGCGATCTCAGCCCGCGCGAAACCCGCGTCGTCGCCCTCGGCAAACCGTCCGAGCGCGAGAGCAGCAGCTGGTATTTCCAGCGCTTTGCCCCGCACCTCCCGGCCGCGCAGGAGATGGTGCTCTTCAACCGCAGCTGGTACAACCGCGCCGGCGTCGAACGCGTCATGGGCTTCTGCACGCCCGAGGAATACCGCGAATTCATGCAGAACGTGCCGCGCTTCGAGGAGATGCTCGTCGGCTCCGGCATCTTTCTGCTCAAGTACTACCTCGATATCAGCAAGGACGAGCAGCGCCAGCGGCTCAAAGACCGGCGCGAAGACCCGCTCAAGCAGTGGAAGATTTCGCCGATCGACGCCAAGGCGACCAAACTCTGGGATGAGTATTCGCTGGCGCGCAACGAGATGCTGGCCGGCACGCACACCGCGACGGCGCCCTGGACAATCGTCCGCGCCGACAACAAGAAGCTCGAACGCATCAACCTCATGCGCGATCTCCTCACTCGTGCCGATTACGACGGTAAGAACCACGAGGTGCTCCTCATCGATCCCAACATCGTCTTCGAATACCAGGACGCCTACCTCAAGAACGGCATGATCGCGCCGTAGGGGGAGCGGGGCGGCGACCGCCGAACGCGTGCGCGCGGGCGACTGCCGCGCGGCGAACGATCGTGCAATCGACGAGCGTGGCATCGCCCGGCACCCGCCGGGGATAATTACGTTTGACGAAGTAGGCAGCCATTTCGTACGAGCGCGGGGCGACCATCGCCAGTAGTCCCGAGCCTGGACGGCGACCGACGCCCGGGGGAATGGATTGCGGAACCCCGGCCGGGGTTCCGCAATCCATTCCCCGGGCAAGGTCGGGGCAGTGACCCGCTCGGGATCCCACGAACCGTCTCCTATTCGGGCATCGGGCGAAGGCGAAGTCGACGTTTGGGAACATCGCCGCTCTTCCCCTGGGCGGGGTCGGGACGGTAACCCGCTGGGAAGCCCACAGCCCGTCCCCGCGGCAGGCGCCGGGCGCGTCGGCCGGACGATCACCGTTTACTAATCCCACCCTCTTGACAACCCTCATTCATTTCTCTATGATCATTCACATAGATTTGAACGATCACGGAGCGGTGAATGAGCGAGTTCCCGAGCAACGTTTTTGTCATACGCGATCTGGAAACGCTGAAGGCGGTGTCGGATCCGCTCCGGCTGCGGCTGTTTGGGCTGCTCCAGGGGGAAGCACGGACGGTGAAGCAGCTCGCGAAGGAGTTGGGTGTGGCGCCGACGCGCCTCTATTACCACATCAACCAGCTGGAAGAGCTGGGATTGGTGCGGGTGGCCGAGACGAATCTGGTCGGCGGCATCATCGAGAAGCAATACCAGGCGGCGGTAGCGCGTATCACGGTCGATCGCGGGCTGCTGTCGCCCGGCGCGGGGCCGGTCGATCCGGCATTGGAGACGATGCTGAGCGCCATCCTCGATGGCGTGCGCGAGGCGGTGCGCGGCAGCGTGCGCGCCGGGCTGATCGATCCGACGCTCGAAACGCCGGAAGAGCGGGGCTTGCTCCTCGGGCGCAAATGGCTGCGCCTTTCGCCGGAGGATGCCGCGTCGCTCTATGAGGCGCTCATCGCACTCCTCTCCGAATACGCCGCGCGATCCTCCGAGCACGAGGGCGAGCTGCCGTACGAGATCATCGTTGGCCTCTATCCAGTGACGAATCCGCCGGACGAGAAGTAGAAGGCGAATAGCGATGCATAAGCTCAACGCATTTCGACGTGCATCACAGGATGGCAGCGGCGCCGACTTCTGGATCTTCTGGGGCGGGCAGACGATCTCGAACTTCGGCAACGCCATCACGCTGCTGGTCATCCCACTGCTCATCTTCAAACTGACCGGCTCGGCGCTCAACCTGGCGATCGGCACGGCGGCCGTCTTCCTGCCCTATCTCCTCTTCGGACTCTGGATCGGCGCGGCAGTCGACCGGCTCGACCGGCGTAAGGTCATGATCGTGGCCGATATCGGGCGCGCGCTCATGCTCGTCACCATTCCCTTTCTGGCCGATGCTGGTCTCCTGCATGTCTGGTGGGTCTACGCCGTCGGCTTCATGAACTCGACGCTCGGCATCGCCTTCAACACCGCCGAATTCGCCTCGATCCCGCATCTGGTCGACCGCAACAATCTGGTCAGCGCCAACGGCCGGATTCAGGCGAGCTATTCGATCTCGACCGTCGCCGGACCGCTGCTCGCCGGCGTCTTTCTCGGTTTTGTCAGGCCCGAAACGGTGCTCTTCCTCGACGGCTTCACCTTCGTCATCTCGATCGTGTCGCTGCTGCTCATCCGGCGCGGCCTCAATCCTCCCGGCCAGGCGGAACGCGCGCCAACGCGCCTGCGCAGCGATGTGGTCGAGGGGTTGCGCTACGTCTGGGGGCATCCGGTGCTGCGCGCCATTTCGATCATGATGGCGTTGATCAACTTCGTTGGGGCAACGACCGCCGCGCAAATCGTCTTTTTCGCCAAAGAACGCTTTCACGCCAGCGACGGGCACGTCAGCCTGCTCTATTCGGCCGGCGGAGCGGGGGTCATCCTGCTCTCGTTATCGGCCGGAGCCCTGCGCCGGCGCTGGAGCTTCGGACGCGTGGCGCTGGGCGCGCTCGCCATCGACGGCCTGCTGACCGCCGCGTTCGCCCTCACGCCGAATTACTGGGTGGCGTTGCCGCTCTGGGGTCTGGCCGGCGGATTCGGTATCCTCTTCAATATCAATACCGGCAGCCTGCGCCAGTTGATCGTGCCCGATCATCTTCTCGGGCGCGTATCGAGCGTTGCCGGGGTGCTTGCCTGGTCCGGCATCCCACTCGGGAGCTTTCTCGGTGGCCTGGCAATCGAGAGGAGTGGCAGCGTCGTCGACGTCTTCGCGATTATCGGCATCCTCATTGCGATAATCGCGGCAGCCTTCTCGTTCAGCGCGCTGGGGCACGCCGACGATTTTCTCGACGTGCCGACGCCAGCGCCGGAACCAGAGCCGGAGGCGATCGCGGCCTGACGACCAGAAACAATGGGGATACTGCATGACTGAAACCGCCGAAGTTGATCAGACCACCGTCGAGCTCAGCCCGCTCGGCGCGCATTGGGACGGGACGGGCGTCCATTTCTCGCTCTATTCGCAACACGCCAGCGGCGTCGAACTCTGCCTCTTCGATGACAACGGCACCGAGGAACGCATTCCACTGGAACCAGCCGGCCATTATGTCTGGCGGACAGTTGTCGAGGGCGTTCAACCAGGCCAGCACTATGGCTATCGCGTCGCCGGGCCGTATGATCCGAACGCCGGTCATCGCTTTAATCCCAATAAGCTCCTCGTCGATCCGTATACGCAGGCGATCGCCGGACGGGTGGACCGCGAAGCGCCGATCTACGGCTACATACCGGGCGATTCCGATCGCACCTTCGACGAGGGCGACGACGCGGCCGGTGTGCCCAAAGGCGTCGTGATCGATCCGCGCTTCGATTGGGGCGATGACGCTCCACCACGCACACCGCTCAACCGCAGCATCATCTACGAGGTCCACGTCAAAGGCTTTACCCAGCAGCACCCGGATATTCCAGAGGAGATCCGCGGCAGCTATTCGGGAATGGCGCATCCCGCCGCGATCGAGCATCTCACCCGGCTCGGCGTGACGGCCGTCGAACTGCTGCCGGTCCACACGACGATCGATGATCCGGCGCTGGTCGAGCGCGGTCTGCACAATTACTGGGGCTACAACACGCTCGGCTTCTTCGCGCCCGATGCGCGCTTTTCGAGTCGCGGCGATCGCGGAGAGCAGGTCGCCGAGTTTAAAGAGATGGTCAAGACGCTGCATGCCGCCGGGCTCGAAGTCATCCTCGATGTCGTTTACAACCACACCTGCGAGGGAAACGAGTTTGGCCCGACGCTCAGCCTGCGCGGGATCGACAATCGCAACTATTACCGGCTGGTGCATGGCAACGAACGCCGCTATTTCGATTACACCGGCACCGGCAACACGCTCGCGACCACCAATCCACAGGTGCTCAAACTGGTGATGGATAGCCTGCGCTACTGGGTAACCGAGATGCATGTCGACGGCTTTCGCTTTGATCTGGCGGCGACGCTCGGACGCGGAGAGCGCGGCTTCGATCCCTCGGCGCCCTTCTTTCATGTCATCCATCAAGATCCGGTGCTCTCGCAAGTCAAACTGATCGCTGAGCCGTGGGATATCGGCACCGACGGCTATCAGGTCGGCCATTTCCCGCCGCTCTGGAGCGAGTGGAACGGGAAATATCGCGACACGGTGCGGCGCTTCTGGCGCGGCGACGACAGCTCGGTCGATGAGCTTGCCTATCGACTGACCGGCAGTAGCGATCTCTACGACCGACGCGGTCGCGGGCCACTCGCCAGCATCAATTTCATCACGGCCCATGACGGCTTCACGCTGACCGATCTCGTCAGCTACAACGAGAAGCACAACGAGGCAAACGGTGAAGATAATGCCGACGGCGCCGACGACAACCTCTCCTGGAATTGCGGTGTCGAGGGGCCGACCGACGACCCGGAGATCAATGCGCTGCGCCAGCGCCAGTTGCGCAACTTCCTGGCAACGCTCTTCTTCTCGCAGGGCGTGCCGATGATCTCGGGCGGTGCTGAAATCGGGCGGACCCAGGGCGGCAATAACAACGCCTACTGCCAGGATAACGAGATCAGCTGGTTCAATTGGGATCTTACCGACCAGCAGTGCGCCCTGTATGACTACACACGACAGGTGATCGATCTGCGCCAGCGCTATCCGGCCTTCCGTCGTCGCCACTTCTTTCGCGGCGAGATCGACGAGCAGACCGGGCTGGCGGATATCACCTGGCTCCGCACCGACGGCGAGCAGATGACCTACGACGACTGGTTCACCGCCTGGGTACGCAGTCTCGGTATTCTCATCGCCGGTGATCCTGAAACGCAGGAGCACTTGCTGCTGCTGATCAACGCCCACACCGACTCGGTCGGCTACGCGCTACCCGAGATGAACCGCCCCGGCCGCTGGGAGGTTGTGCTCTGCACCGATCACGGCACCCCCTCGGATCCGCCAGATGGGCCGAGCATCGAGCTCTGCGCACGGTCGCTCATGCTGCTGCACTGGGTTGGCGAAGGAGATCATTGACAGCGCCCCGGTCGCTCTCTACGCTCACACCAGCGGATTGACGTTGATCGACCTGGTGACTGGAGGTGCGCGGTGAGCGCAATGCCGGCTTCGGAATATATCGCGGTGCGCCAGCTTGGCGACGCCACCATTACCCTCATCAACGAGGGGACGCTCGACTGGGCACCCAACTACCCGGTACCCGAAGCCGAATGGCGCGCCGCGCTCCCGGACGCCGACGCCGCCGGCAGGCTGACGCTCGGGCTACACGTCATCCACGTCAAACTCGGCGACGCCTCGATCCTGCTCGATCCCGGGTGCGACGACCCGGATACCGACTGGAACGAGGAATTCTCCGGGCGCTTCGACAACGTGACGCGCACACCGGGCCTCGCTGTCGCGCTCAATCACCTCGGCATCACGCCGGAGGAGATCACGCACATCGTCATCACCCACGGGCACGACGATCACGTTGCCGGACTGGCCGTCATACGCGATGGCGAGCGCGTACCGCGCTTCCCGAATGCCCGCGTCTCTATCGGCCGCGCCGACTGGGCAGAGAATCCACGACGGATGAAGCCGGAAACCGACCTGGCGCGTTACGTCGGTACGGTCGAGCAGGCCGGCCTGCTCGACCTGGTCGATACCGAGCGCGAGATCGCGCCAGGCGTCACGATCATCCCGACGCCCGGCGAAACGGCCGGGCATCTGGCGGTGCGCGTCGATTCCAACGGCAAGCGCTTCTTCTATACCGGTGATCTCTTCCATCACGCCGCGGAGATCGCCCATCTCGACTGGATCTCACCCAATCGCGACCAGGCCGCCATGGTCGCCTCGCGCCGGCGCGTCATCGACGAGTCGCTGCCGAGCGGCGCCACCAACGTCTTTACCCATCACCCCTTCCCCGGCTGGGGCCATTTCGAGGTAGACGGCGACGGCTATCGCTGGGTGCAGGGCTGAGCGTGGAACTCAACTGGATATGGCCACCACGCAATGCCGACGGCTGGGTCATCACCACTATCGAGGCGCATGCCGCTGGTGAGCCGCTGCGGATCATCACCGGCGGGCTGCCCGAGATTCCCGGCGAAACGATCCTCGAACGACGGCGTTACCTGCGCGAGCAGCTCGACGGCGTGCGCCGGGCGCTCATGTGGGAACCGCGCGGCCACTACGACATGTACGGCTGCGTGCTCACCCCGCCGGTGAGCCTCGAGGCCGACCTCGGCGTCCTCTTCATGCACAACGAGGGCTACAGCACCATGTGCGGCCACGGCGTCATCGCGCTGGTGACCGCCTTGATCGAAACGGGCGCGTTCCCGATCAGCGGCCGCGCGACGCCCGTCAATCTCGATACCCCGGCCGGACTGGTCCGCGCCACGGCGCATATCGATGATGCCGGCCGGGTCGAACGCGTCTCCTTCCGCAATGTGCCGTCGTTCGTCTACGCCCAGGATGTGGCGCTCGATCTGCCGGAGGTTGGATCGGTCACCACCGATATCGCGTTCGGCGGCGCGTTCTATGCCATCCTGCCCGCGGCACGCGTCGGGCTGGCGATCACTCCGGAGAATACGACGAAGCTCATTGCGGCCGGCGAGGCGATCAAGCGCGCGGTCAACGCCACGCTCGCCATCCAGCATCCCGACGATCCCGACCTCGGCTTTCTCTACGGCACGATCCTGACCGGCCCGCCGGAAGACTCGACGCACCACAGCCGCAATATCTGCGTCTTCGCCAACGCCGAAGTCGATCGATCGCCGACCGGTACCGGCGTCTCAGCCCGCCTGGCGCTGCATCACGCGCGCGGCGAGATCATCGGCGGAGAATCGATCGCCATCGAAAGCATCCTCGGTGCGGAGAGCGTCTTCACCGGCCGCGTCGTCGGTCATGCCCGCGCCGGCACCTTCGACGCCATCATCCCCGAAGTGAGCGGCCGCGCCTTCATCACCGGCCGCAGCGAATTCCGCCTCGATCCGGACGACGTGCTGGGACGGGGGTTTCTGCTCCAGAGTGGGAGTAGTTGAGCCCTTCTGGAGGCTGATCACGCAGGCTTACCAGCGTTCGGTATGAATAAGCATCTATTGATTCGGAGCGATGAGATGTCGACCACCGAACGCGTGACCGTCACCTTGCCAGTTGATCTCGTGCGGGACATTGATCGGCTCGAGAAGGACTGAAGCAAGTTCCTCCAAGAGGCAGCCCAACACGAATTTGAGAGACGTCGCCGGGCCCCGCTCAAACAATCGCTGCGCAGCCTGCACCCGGAAACCGCCGATTTGGCTGAGGGCGGTTTTCAGGACTGGGCCTCGGCTTTGCAGGAGGAGGATGCCGCCAGTTTGGTGGGCCTCCAAGCCGGCAAGGACGTCCGTTGGGTGCCAGGTGAGGGGTGGGCCGAGGTCGAGCCGTGAAGCTTGTAGGCCGTACCTCTCTTACGAATGCGAGACGGGGGCGCCGATATCGATACCGTATCCACGAGGCGGTGGCAATTCATGCCCGTCGGCCTCCAGCACGCGGATATCCATGACGTCGGCAGGTGATACGCCCTTATCTGGAAGTAAGATGATGTAGCCGTCCGACTGCCGCAGATCTCGGATATAGCGCTGTCCGTGCACCGTCAGTTGAATCTCAGCAACGTTGGGTAGTGCCGCCCCAAACAGCATGGTGTTGATGACTGTTCCAGTGTCGCCGCTGGCGCTTCCGAGATCGAGGCTGGCGGCTGCACCATACTTCAACTGACCGCCGTAAAATCCGCCGCCTTCGGTCCATTGCCAGGGACGACCAACTGGATGAACAAGCCGCGAGAGTTTGAGCGGTTGGTTTAGCCCAATTCCACCAGGCGCGCGAAACGGCTGATCCGTGAATCGGTAGAGCACAGCCGGCACACCGTGGGAAACCTCATACGCGAGCACCTGCACCTCGGAGGGCTGCACACCCTCGTTCTTTGCGATGATACCGGGCAGATCGACTGGTGCCGGTGGGCCTGCTTCGATGAACTTATCGACAACGAGGAGTGCGACCGCCACTGATAGGCAGACGATGAGTATTAGCGTTCCTCGGTGCTGTCGCGCAAAGAGACGATCCCGCATGCCACTTCCTTTTTCATCTCCTTCCCCAAACGTACACCCTTAGCGGATGATCGTTTACCAGGCTTCCTTGTCATTCTGAACCACAGTGAAGAATTCCCCTTTTGTTCCCCGAGCGTGGAGCGGTGTGGCGCACGAGAGAGGTCCTTCGCGGCGGCTCAGGGTGACAGGGTAGGGCTGCGGTTTCGAATGGCACCGACACATCGACGAGCGGGGTCGAGCCAGCCACAGCCGAATGGGTGTGGCTGGCGGTGAACGTTACCCTCTCGGCTTGATGTTCTGGTTTACCCGGAACAGGTTGGTCGGATCGTAGGTTGTCTTGACGTCGACCAGGCGGTCGTAGTTGTCACCATAGGTTGCTTTAACTCGCTCCTGCCCTTCGTCCGCCATCAGGAAGTTTACATAGCCACCGGCGGCGGAATAGGGGCGGATCGCCTCGGCATAGGCGCGCATCCAGGCCATGTCGCGCGGCATGTTCGCCGGGTCGGCGTCGATGGCGACGATATTGTGGACGTATTCCACGTTCCGCTGACCGTACGCTGTCTCGCCCCGGCCGACCTGCTGGATCGCTCCGGATTGCGGATAGAGGTGCATCGTCGATTGTAGCGAGGGGACCTTTGGCCCGAATTCGCTGTGCACCTTGATCGCCCCGTCTGTCAGCGTCGGTTCGTAGTCGGTTTTCCAATAATGATGGAGCCCGGCGCAGTAGATCGCGTCGAACATGCTGTTGAGCGCCGGATACGGGATCATTCCCACCAGATCGACGGCTGGTTCCGCGATCTGCCGCAGTGGCCGGACGAGTTCTTCACCCTGAGCCGGATCGTCACCTGAATAGCAGGCGACGATGGCGACCATCGGGACAAAGTGC
>CALAGB010000375.1 GCA_937891245.1 uncultured Thermomicrobiales bacterium
ATCGGCGATAACGCCACCGGTGACGCGACGATGTTGGAGCTGGCGCGCGTCTTCTGGGAACAACGCGACCAACTGCGACGTGGTCTGCGCATCGGCTGGTGGTCGGGCCACTCGCACGGTCGCTACGCCGGTTCCACCTGGTTCGCCGATCACTTCGCCATCGATCTGGCCAACAACTGTGTGGCGCAAGTCAACTGCGATTCGCCCGGCTGCCGCTGGGTCAATACCTACAACGAACTGACGGCGATGAGCGAGACGGAGCCGTTTGTCGACACGGTGATTCGTGAGACGACCGGTATCACGCCGCAAACCGAGCGGCCGGTGCGCGCCGGTGACTATTCGTTCAACGGCATCGGGATCACTTCGTTCTACATGCTCAGCTCGACGATGTCGCAGGAACTGCGCGACGAGAAGGGCTACTACGCGGTCGGCGGCGGTGGCGCCAATATCCAGTGGCATACCGAAGATGATCTGATGGACATCGCCGACAAAGACAACCTGCTGCGCGATATGCGCATGTATGGTGCGTCGCTGCTGCGGACCCTCAACGCGCCGCTTTATCCGTTCGACTGGACCTGCACGACGGCTGATTTCCGGGCGACGCTGGCCAAGTATCAGGAAGCGACCGGCGATCAGTTCGATTTCGCTCCGGCGCGGGCGGCGCTCGACGCGCTGGAAGAATCGCTGAAGCGGCTCTACGCCAGTTCTCCAAGCGGCGAAGCGGCCGAGCGCTTCAACTTCGCGCAGCGACGGCTGGCGCGCATTCTGGTGCCGGTCAACTTCAGCCGCATGGAGCCGTTCTTCCATGACCCGGCGCTCAACGTACCGCCGCTGCCCGATCTGGCGCCAGCGCTGTCGATGCCGACCGCCAAGAACGATGTGGCGCGGCGTGGTGTGCTGAAGGCGCATCTGACGCGCGGCCAGAATCGCCTCGTCTGGGCGCTGCAGAACGCTCGTGAGGTGGTGGAAGCAGCCACGGCTGGGTAGTCAGGCGTTGATCGACGTGCGCCGTCGATCCGTATTCGCCGTGGAGCGATATGCGGGCGAGCTTAACTGGGTCGTTCGGATGTCGTATTTCCCACGGAGATACGCCGGTCTGTGTTATCTGGATCTTAGGTGGCACCTCATGCGGTGTTACTGAGTGGTGGAGTGACGGTCCTGTTCTGCCAGCGGTAGGCCGCAAGGATGAAAACGGCCGTGGCGTCAGCGCCACGGCCGTTTCGAACGGGGTTAGCGTGCGACTCGCGCCCCGATCGACAACTAGATCCCGGGACCAGGCACGTTCGGACTAATCTGCTCGATCGTCAGTGAAGCATTCATTGAGTTTGGAAGCTGGATGGGTGAGGTGGCCGTGGTGCCGGTATTTACCAGCGTAAGCACGTCCCCCACGTTGAAGGTAAGCATAGCTTGCCCGAACGTTTGTCCTGCAGAACCATAAATGGTTTGTGTTTGAACGACTCCATTGATAGCGAGCCCGATTTGCTCCTGGCCTTCACTAGCAGCAACCACGAACGACACCTTATACGTCCCCGCAACGCCCAAAGTGATATCAGAAGTAAACGACTCGTGCGTAATGCCTGGCGTTATCAGAGTGGTCTCGTCGAATATGAACGCGCTGCCGGGCAGTACGGGTAGCGGTGCAAAGTTGTAGATATAGGCGTACTGCGCGAGGCCATTACCTGCCGGCCCCTGTGGCCCTGACGGGCCATCAGCCCCTGCGGCTCCCGCTGGCCCCTGCGGCCCTGACGGACCCATCGCCCCCGCTGGTCCCGATGGTCCCGCCGGGCCCTGCGGCCCTGACGGACCCATCGTCCCTGCTGGTCCTGATGGTCCCTGGGGTCCTGACGGGCCCATCGCTCCTGCTGGCCCCTGCGGCCCGGTCGGCCCCGCGATGCCGTTCTCGCTCCAGGTAATCGGTGTTTCGTTTCGGCCGCATGTTTGACCTCTGTCGGAATCAATCAGTCGCACGTTGCCTACCCAAGGCATCGATATGATCGAGCGCGAAATGCAAGCATGGAATACCTGATTTTGGTCCGGTATGCTGGCGAAGGCATTCGTCGCCAGTCCAAGTACCAAAATGCTTGCGACGGTAACGGCGATAAAGCCGCGCTTGCGTGCAAAGCGTGAGGCGTTGTGACGCCACCGGCGAGCGCTGCCGGTCGGTCGGCCGTTCATAAGTGATTCCTCCTAGGTTCTGGATATTGAAAGCGTGTGCCCCTACTGTGCTGCGACGAAGGCAACTATCTTGGCTTGGGCAATCTTCCCGCTGGCTCTCTCATGTGACACAGACAAGAGACGGTCCGTTGGGAACTTCGTCGATCCTGATCCTGCCCTCGTGCCATCGCTGCCGGCCACATCAACCTGCTCGCATTTCCATTGGACAGGGCATCATTCACACACCAGCGCGCTCCGTTTCAGCGCCGGAGACTATTAATACTATACATAATATTTGAGCCTGGATGGTGTATTCAGCTTGGAGATACATAACACAGAGTGGGAGAAAACGGAAGGTCAAAGGTCAATTCGTGGGTGCTCGACAACCTGCTTTTACCCAAGCTACTCGCCTTGCATATCGCATCCGACGCTGCGGCGACGATGCCGGTTCCGTTGTTCGCATGTGGGTTCGTGCTTGCGGCGGGGACTCGTGCGACAATAACACCAGGCGCGACGTTCTCGAGAAAGGAGCGGGTAAGATGCGTATCTGTTATGTCGGACCGACGAGCCGCCAGGCGGCGTTGCAGGAATTCGTGAGTCCCGGCGTGGAGCTCGTGGCGCGGCGGGCGAGCGGTGGGCCGCCGAGCATCGAGTCGATGTACGATGAATATCTCTCGGTGCCCGGCATCATGGAACTGGCGATGGAGTTGGAGCGCGAGGGTTTCGATGCGATCGTGCCTGGCTGCTTCGGCGATCCGGGACTCGATGCCTTGCGTGAGGTCGTCAACATTCCAGTTGTCGGGCCGGGCGCGACGGCGATGCTGGTGGCTGCCAATCTCGGCCATCGTTTCAGCGTCGTAACGGTGCTGGAAAACGTCGTGCGACCGCTCGAAAATCTGGCGCTGGTGACCGGCGTGGCCGCCAAGCTGGCGTCGGTGCGTCAGATCGGCATTCCGGTGCTGGAACTCAACAACGATCTCGATGCGACCTTCAGCCGGCTGATCGACGTCAGCCGCGAGACGATTGAGAACGACCGCGCCGATGTGCTGGTGCTCGGTTGCGGCACGCTCTCGTTCCGCTCGGCGGAATTGCAGGCGGCGGTTGGCGTGCCGGTCGTCAACCCGTTGCAGGTCGCGCTGCGCACGGCTGAGATGTTGGTCGCCTGTGGGTTGACGCACAGCAAGCGATCGTATCCGCTGCCACCCAAGATGATGCAGCAGCTGGCGACTGCCGCGGACTAGGCGGCTTTTGCAGCGGTTAACCCCTCGTGTCAAGGGCAGCCACAGAAGGCTGCCCTTACAGGAACTCGTGGATCATCTACGAATTGCGCTAGACAAGCCCCGGAAAGAAATCCCTCTTGATTTGACGGCGGCGTACCCCCAGTGACAGCAGCGCTTGTTCATTCGAACGAACCATCGACGGTGAACCCGAGAGGAAAAAGATACGGTCACGATAGTCCGGTATCTCGCGCGCGATCATACCGGCATCGACACGACCCACCTCACCTGTCCATCTCGCTGGAACGGCGGGTAGATCGGTCAGCGTGTACTTCACGGAGATCCCGAGTTTGCGCTCGGCCAGGTCGAGTACATCGCGATAGACGATGTCGTCCACCGTTCGATTCGCATAGATGAGGACGATATCGCGGCGCTGATTGGTATCGATCAGATATTTGAGCATGCTCCGAAATGGGGTGATGCCGATACCGCCCGCGATGAACGCGAGCTTCAGTCTGGGATTCGCGGGAAGCGTAAAATCACCGGCGATCTGCCCGGCGAGAACTGTTGTCCCTCTGTCCAGAGAACTCATCGCCTGCTTAAAGGCGCTGCCGCGTTCGTAAAATTTGACCCCAAGATGCAGCAGACGCTCGGTTGGCGACGAGGCGAGCGTAAAGTACCGGCGATTTCCACGGCGGTCGGCATGCGGCAACCCGAGCGTCCATTCCATGTATTGACCGGGCGTGAAGGCAAGCGGTTGCGGGAGCGCGAAGGCAAAGTCGATCGTATCCGGTGCCAGCATCGTCTTTTTTTTCAACGTAAGTGCGAACTTCTTCTTTGGGCTTACCAGGTAGGAGAAGAGATTGCCGGTGACGAGCGCCAGTTCCGGCGTCGAGTAGAGCGAGCCGACATGAATCTGCGGGATGAAGAGGACCCCGATGATGAGTGCGTAAAGTGCCTTCAGCCGTTTGGTTGGCGGAGCGGTCAACGGTTCGGTCAACATAATGCAGGCGAAGAAGATGAGCGGCGAATCGATCAGCAGCCGGTGGAGCCCGGTCGTGACCGGTGTGCTCTGGTGCAGGCTGGCGAGCGTTTGCACCACCACTGCCGTTATTAGGAAGGTGACGACCATCTGTTCCTGGCGAGTTTTGCGTACGATCAGCCAGCCACCGAACGCGATCCCCGGCAACATGGCAGCGGTACCGATCCACCAACTGGCCGATTGGTTCAAGAAGAAGGCGGCGATCACGGCGGCGACGGCTGCTGGGTTGAAGAGATGCTTGTTATAGAGCGCAAGGACGTACTTCGAGGACATCGCCAGAATAGCGACCCAGCCCAGGAACGACAAACCGCCAATCGACAGTGCAGGATCGAGGATCAGGGCCAGGATCAGTGCCGTCACTGTGGCCGATTCGAGGTTGGCCGGAACGTTGAAGATCTGCGCCAGTAGTGCATTCGCCGCCCAACACATGATGACCAGAAACGCCGCCGAGATGAGCAATTGACCGGGCGAGAAGGAAAACTGTCCGGCGTATGCCTCAACCGCGCCGAGCGCGACGTAGCCAAGAAGAATGTAAAGTGCCAGACGATAACTCGTAACGCGATCGATCAGAGCATCAAGTGTAGACATCATTCGTGGACAACATACCTTTCGAAGCCACTGGTGTATGTGGCCCGAGCGCCGGCATCGATCTGGTAGCCCTCAAATCCCGGTAGGGCTTCGATGAACTGGATGCCGCGCCGTCCCATGGCGAAGGCCGCGGTGGCGAAGCGATCGGCTTCCAGAATGCTCGGGCCGATAACCGTGAGGCTCACAACCTCGAGCAGTGGGACGCCAGGCTGAAATGGGTCGTAAATATGCTGCCCACGCACCGCGGTGCCGGACGTGGCGACGCCGCACGCGGTGAGCGCCAGCACTTTGACGTTTTCCTGTCGCCGAAAGGGATTTCGAATACCAACGTGCCACGGCGTGCCATGCCTGGTTCCCGAAATCTGAATGTCGCCACCGGCATCGATATAGAAATCACGCCGGCCGGCGGCCCGGAGGCGGGCGGCGGCTTGCTGGATCGCCCAGCCTTTGACAACTCCCGTCGGGTCGAGCCGGCCGTCATGAGCGATCTCGAAATAGCCGCCGGTCTGTCGCTTCGTGAGGGCGCAGAGTCCGAAAATGGTGCGCATATCGTCGCTGTATTCGTTCGGCTGAAGCTCACCACGATTGATCCGAGAGATCTCGCTCCCGTCCCGATACAGGCTGAAGCGTTCGTCAACCGACTCGAAGAAATTGAATACCGCATCCAAGTGATCGATCGTGATGCCCGAATCGAGGAGTTCTATGGTAATCGGCATGCCCATCAGCAGGCGTGTTTGCTTCATCGGGATACCGGCTTAGGCGGATGCCTGCGAGAGCGCGTTCGCCAGCGATTGCATGAAGGCTTCGCTGGAGTCTGTGGCCCCGCTGATGATATCGACCTGGGCGCTTTGTACCGAAATCGCCTCACTGGTTAGCTCCGAGTCGGCGATCTGATTGATGTACCGGGAGCGTGAGCGGTCGGCCGGGTACTCCAGAAACTGCACATCCGTGATCTTGCCCTGCGATATGATGGCCTTGACCTGGATGAAGCCCCATTGCGCATCTGCCTGGCTGCCGGTGTATGTACCGTCTCGGTACTGCCCACCGCCTGCGGTGGTCGGAGATGGCGAACTCGCGGTCGCTGTCGGAGTAACCGGGGTCGTTGCTTCCGCCCGACTGCCCTCCTCGTCGGAATCATCGGATCCTAGACCGGTCACGGTGGGAACCGATGTCCGTGGTGCCGGTGTGCTCGCCGTCGTCACCGAATCCGGCGAAGGTTTGGGCGTGATCGCGGCGCTATTCGAACGGCTCTGCACGAAACTAAAGATCAGGAACACCCCGATAATCAGTGATGCGACCGTGATCTTCTTCATCCACGTTCATCCTTGGTCTTCTATCGCTCGTTACAATCGAGCACCGATTGTTTCACGAAAATCGTACATCCGATCTCTTTGAAATAGCTGAAAGTTCGCTGAGAGCGGCTTAAGCTGCAGCGATTGGGTGCCTGATGGCCAGCGCACTCCCGTCCGGCTAGCTGCTCACGGAGCGGAGGACGTGGATGCCCCGAACGTTGCCTCGAGTCCTTTGATCAGTGCCTGCTGTTGAGATGAGGAGAGCCGTGCGCTCGGATGCATCGGGGTGTACCAGGCCGGCGGCATTGATCCATCCTGGATTGCTCGCACGATTCGTTGCGTTCTTTCCGGATGTTGATCCCACTCCGAGAAGTTGAGATTGTTGCGGCCGCCGTTGACGTCGGCCTGGGTGAGCCAGGATATGGGGGCAATATTCGTATACCAGCGCCAGTTGGTCTGGTTGCTGTGACAGTCATAGCAGGCGGCGACGGCGAGTTCGCGGGTCTGCGGGCTATTCCAGTTCGGTTCCTGGGTGACCGGGGGATTGCTATGCGCATGACCGAAGGGAATGAACTGAATCGCGATAACGAGAACGATCAGTGCAACGCCCAGACGAATGAAGTGAATGCGCCGGAGCTTACTGAGCCCAAACGGCAGCTGACGACGTGTTGACATCGGATACCCCTTGCAAAGATCTCATGATCACATCAGCAACGGCGCGCCAGTGCTATGAGTGCCCACCGGCCTCCGTCTTCCTGGTACGGTCTCGCGCCCGGATCGGCCCGCTCACCGAGTGCGAGCATACGGAGCGAAGATTAGAACTTGCTGAGAATCTGAGACCTGGTCATCCGATCACGTTGGCGACACGACATACAATCACGGCAATTGGGATGCTTCGGTATCGCTGGATGGAACGTCTGATGTATCTCCTTCTTGTCGAGGATGATCCCGGGGTCGCGCGAGTGGTTACTCGGGCGCTGGTCGACGATGGATACCGGGTCGATACGGTTTCGAACGGACCCGAAGCGTTGATGCGTGGCGTCACCGAGGCCTTCGATCTCATCCTGCTCGATATCCTTTTACCCGGCATGGACGGGTTGAGCGTTTGCCGGGCGCTCCGACAGCACCAGGTACGCACGCCGATTCTGATGCTGACGGCACGTGATGCGGTTCCTGATCGTGTGCGCGGGCTCGATGCCGGAGCGGACGACTACCTCAGCAAGCCATTCTCGCTGGTGGAGCTACTCGCTCGCGTTCGGGCACTCCTGCGCAGATTTGGAAATGGCGAGACCAACGTCTTACAGGTCGGCGATTTGTTGCTCGACACGAGCAGTCATAGCGTCAGTCGCGCCGGCCAGTCGATCGAGTTGACCGGTCGCGAATTCGCGCTGCTGACGTTCCTGATGCGCCATCCGAATCAGGTGTTGACCAAGGAGCAGTTGATTAATCACGTTTGGGGCTATGACTCCGGCGTAACCGACAATGTCGTCGAGATGTATATCCATTATCTGCGCGAAAAGCTGGATCGCGACTTCGCGCGTCCATTGATTCGGACCGTGCGTGGAGCCGGCTATCTGATTCGCGCCTGAGGGGTGTCGTGTTCACAAGGACTCGCCGGCAGCTTCTTGCCTGGAATCTCCTGGTGCTGTCGTCGATCTTGGTCGTGGTCGGTGTGGCCGTCTACGTTTTGCTGGCCCGCAGTCTAACCGCCGAGGTTGACCGGAACCTGATGAGCCACGATGTTGACCTTTCGCAGTCGCTCTATCGTCCGGCCGGATCTGGCGATTATGATGACTATCATGGCTACCGCGGATCACTCTTCTACGTCGTCTTCAGTTCCGATGGAACGGTCGCGGCGAACCCGCAGCAGGTTGAACTGTCACGGATCCCGGCGACGCTGTCACGAACCCCCGAACCACGTTTTGCGACGATCACCCTGGCTGGTGGCGCGACTCGCCTCTTCGCACGGCCAGATCGCGAACGCGGCGCGGCCGGAGCCGTCGTAATCGTTGGACAGAGTCTGGTATCCGAACAACGCGCACTCAACCGCGCGGCTCTGGGGCTGTCACTGGGTGGCGTGTTCGGCGTTCTGCTCTCGTTGGCGGGTGCCTGGTTTCTTTCCGGCCGGGCGCTCGTGCCGATCGAAACCGCCTTCCGCCGGCAACAGGATTTCATTGCCGATGCGTCGCACGAGTTACGCACTCCGTTGACAGTGGTGAGTTCCGCGACCGAGCTGCTCGATCAACATCGTTCTGAACCGCTGAATGCCAACAATGAACTCTTTGATGACGTTCGGCAAGAGATCGGTCGCCTCCAGCGGCTGGTGGACGATCTGCTCACGCTCGCGCGCTCGGATCTCAAAGAACTGGTGCTTGCGGTCGCGCCGCTCGATCTTCTACCACTGGTTGCCGAAGTCGTTCAGCGCGTCATGCCCCTGGCTCGGGCTCGGCATGTCAACGTCACATTGACTCCGACCGGTTCTGCTCGTGCTCCGGTGTTGTTGGAAGCCGACCCCGATCGGTTGCAGCAGGTACTTCTCATCCTGATCGACAATGCACTCAAGCACACCCAGTCCGGTGGCTCAATTACGCTTCGCGTTGAGCACCAGGGAGGCGAAGCCCTGGTCGAGGTACGCGATACCGGCGAGGGGATTCCGGCTGAGCAGCTTTCGCGCGTCTTCGATCGCTTTTTTCGCGGCGATGCCGCCCGCACGCGTTCGAGTGCCGCCGGTGGTGCCGGACTTGGCCTATCGATCGCGAAATCGCTGGTCGAGGCGCACGGTGGACATCTAACGCTCAGTAGTCGCGTTGGCGAGGGGACGGTCGCGGTAGTGCGGTTGCCGGTGCGAGTGGAAAGCACCGGCTGGCTCGGTCAGATCACCGCGCGCCTGACTCACCGCTCCGGGCGAGTGTAGATGCGGTGAGCCACGAGCCGCGAGATGATCATCTCGCGGCTCGGCTTGGCTTTCCTACCGCTAGTCGTTGACCATTTCGATGATCAACGATGCGTTGACGGTGGGAGCGGTTGCTGGCAACGAGGTCGCGAGCAGCGAAGTATTGATGACGGTCAGCACGTCACCGGCACTGACGGTGATCATCGCTTCGCCGGACACATCAGCACCAACGAGGGTTGAAGCGTACTGTGTCCCAGCCACTGGTACACCGTTGAGCGAGAGCGCTATTGACGGCGCAGCTAGAAGCGGGGACCCAGCGAGCGTATAGCTCACCTTGTACGTTCCAGCTGTGCTGAAGATGACCTCACTAGAGGCAGGCAAATGGGAGATCCCCGACGAGATCGGGCCGTTCGTATCAAACGCGACCGGGCCGCTCAAGGTGAGCAGTTGTGCCCCCGTGTTGTAGAGATAGGCATATTCTTGAATTCCGCCCGCAGGGCCGGTTGCACCGGTCGCTCCGGTTGGCCCCGAAGGCCCGCTCGGGCCCGCCGCGCCATTGACCCCGTCGGCCCCAGCCGGCCCGGTCGGGCCGGTCGGGCCAGATGGTCCCGCTGGACCGATCTGCCCTGCCGCGCCATCGGCTCCGGCTGGCCCGGTCGGCCCGGTTGCCCCTGTTTCGCCGATCGCTCCAGCGGGACCGGTGGGTCCGGTGGCTCCGGTTTCACCGACCAACCCAGAGGGCCCGGTCGGTCCGGTGGCGCCTTCAAGCCCTGTTGCGCCGGTCGCACCGATCGGGCCGGTGGCCCCGGTGGCACCGGTTGGGCCGGTCATGCCATTTTCAGACCAGCTGACCGGGGATTCGAACTGATTGCAGTGTTCGCCGCGTGCTGTATCAATGAGCCGCAGGCTGCCCTTGTTGGGAAGCGGCATATTCCCCGACTGCACGCAGCCATGGAAGACGTTGGAATGATCCGGAATGCTGGCAAATGCATTCGTGGCCAGTGCCAGGATCAGAACGCTCGCGACCGCAGCGGCGCGGAATGCGCGTCGTCGCGCAAGTTGTGAGAATCTCGCTCTCCAGCGGCTGGACAACGCGGCTGGTCGGTTCTCCATAAACCTTTCTCCTTTGGCGATTGATCGAACTGCATCGTACGGCGAGGGGTCGACGTTGACCGCGCCGGCATACGATGGGAACGTGTGGATATAAGGTTTGATTTGTGCCAACCGACATTACAGGTACGCGGAATCGCCGGCCCCATTCGCGGCGTAGCCCGATGCTGGCTTTTCATCACTCCTCACAGATGAAAAGGCAACATATCCCGGCCTGGTTCGGGGTCGTACACTGTCGCGCCAGGAGGTAGAATCAACCCGATCCCCCCGCCCAGTCTAGCAACAGAGATCAGTTTGGTGAATAGTATTTCAGTATCGCGCGCTGGTGGACTTGCGATCGTACGACATATCCCGCGCTTCACTGCCCCGACCGGATAATGCCGATCAGGTTACCCGTGGTTGCGTCGAAGACGAGGTATTCGGTATTGCCGGTGGTACCGACGTGTGGTGGGCCGAGCGCGGCAAACTCACCATGAAGGGTGGCGAGGCAGACCAGCGCGTCGTCCGGTCGGCCGATCGGTCTCGATACACGCCGATCGCGCGCTCATGAAGCGGACGGACGTGCTGCGCGGAATCTTGATCTCCCACATCTATGCGCCGTGACGCTCAACGTAGTTGCGTGCGCCCTGCGCCGAGTAGGTTGATGGCGTCGCGTTACCGAGTCGCGGCCGGATAGCCCAAGATCCGGACGCATCGAGCGCGCCGAGGTTTTGCGGGAGCGGAGGACAGCGATCTCCGAGCACATCAGCCGGGAGAACGCTCTGGGAGACCACTGATTGCTGCAATACCAGCAAGGCGACCGAGAGGAGGAGTAGCACGACACAACCAGGCGTAACGGCCTGGCCCGGCGCATTAACCTTCCTCAGGGTTGTAGCCACGTTCGGGACGGAGGTGGGTCGGGTCGGCGGGCTCGATGTGCACCGTGACGTCGGACGTCGTGCCGATGTCCGCCTCGATACGGGCGGCGACCGCACTGGAAATGTCGTGTGCCTCATCGACCGACATGTTCGGATCAACCTGAATGTGCAGGTCGACCCAGATCATCCCCTCGCCACCACGTGTGCGGATATTGTGGATGCCGCGTACCCCGGCGATGGAGCGTGCCGCCTGTTCGATCTGCTCGGTGGAGGCAACCGCTTCATCGGAGAGCGAGAGTGCTGCCTCGCGCACGATCTGCCAGGCGCTCCAGGCGATCACGGCCGCGACGACCAGCGCCAGCACGACATCGGCCCAGGTGAGGCCGAACTGCACCAAGATCAGCCCGCCGATCACCGAAAGTGTGACGAAGACGTCACTGCCGGTATGCCGGGCATCGGCCAGCAGGATTGAACTGGAGAGCCGAGTCGCCGCGCGGCGTTCCCAGGTCGTGACGCCGATATTGACGGCCAGCGTGCTGAGCATCACCACGAAACTGATCACGGTCACCTCGGGCGTGACATCATGGCGCAGACGCGCGATCGAACCCTGTACGATCTCAAAGAGCGCCAGCAGCATGAAGAGCGCGATCGCCAGCGAGGTCAGCGTCTCGAAGCGACGATGGCCATATGGATGATTGGGGTCAGGTGGTCGTGCGGCCACGGCCAGGCCGACCAGGCCGACGACGTTCGAGACGCCATCGAGCAGCGAGTTAAGGCCGTCGGCCGTCATGCTCAGACTATTGGTGTACAACCCGTAGCCGAGCTTGGCGACGGCGACGACAACATTGAGAACCAGCACGCCGACGAGCACGCGCTGGATGCCGCGCGTCCGCTGCATTCGTGCATTGCCGGGACTGATCTGAGCGGATGGTCGTGCCTGTGCGTTCTGCATGTCGTTTCGCAACTGAGTGCGCAATGGCCGCTCACCGATCTGGTGAGTTCATTAACTGTAGTCCGCGTACCCGCACTTAGTCACGGGGAAATCGAATGATTCGTCTTGACGAAACTCATTTACGGCAGGCATGGAAGAATAGTACGAACAGCGGATGAATGGTTGATGCCGGCCGGTGGAGGAAGTGTGTCTTTCGAGCGGCGCGTCAAGCGAGTGCGACGGATCTACGCGGTCGACGTCCTGTATCGTGCACTGTCGGATTTCAGCGAGCAGCGCGGCTCGATTTACGCGGCGGCGATCTCCTACTATGCGATCTTTTCGCTCGTTCCCATGCTCGTCTTCGTCGCCGCTGTCTTCGGCTTCGTTGCGCGGGGAACCGAGGTGCAGACGCGGGTAATCACTGCGATCCTCAGTCAGGTTCCACCGAGCGCCGGCTATCGCGACGATATCCAGAACGTCGTTTCGATCTCGGCTGCTCGGGTAGGACTACTCACCGTGTTGGGCTTCATCGGCACGATTTGGACGGCCAGCAATCTCTTCACCGTACTGCGCCGGGCGCTCAACCTCGCGTTCGACATTCCGAACGCGCGCCCGTTCATTGCCGGCCGGTTGGTCGACATGCTGAGCATCCTCGGCGTCGGACTACTGGTGCTGCTCTCGATTGGGGCGACCGCCGCGCTTGGTATCATCCGCGCCGTGTCGTCCGACATCTTCCATGGCTGGCTGGTCAACCTCGGCTGGGCGGTCGTCTTCTTTCTCCTGCCGTTCGTCCTCTCATTCGGCGTTTTCATGATAATCTATCGGGTCGTACCGAACCGGCAGATCGATCGGCGCGATCGGACGATCGGTGCGCTGCTGGCCGCGCTCGGCTTTGAATTGGTGAAAATCGGCTTCGCGCTCTACGTCGCCAACTTCAGCAGCTACCAGCAGGTCTACGGCGCGATCGGCGGGATCGTCGCCTTCCTCGTTTTCGTGCATCTCGAATCGACGATCATCATCGTCTCGGCCGAGATTGCCGGAGAACTCGCCAAAGACCGCGATCTCGCCGAGGCCGCCGCCCGCCGCCCACGCCAGATCTGGCCGGTCGTATAGTCCGGCGGATCTCGCTACAGTTCGACGCACGGCACAGTCCCCAAGCCGCGATCGATTTGTGTTGACAGCCGGTGTCGCGTTGAGTACGATCGTACTCGTTTGTGACATAATGACAGCTTCGTGGAGGTTGCTTGCGCGGCAAAAGCCGTGCGGATGTTCGCGAATCGACCACGCGATGAGCATATCCTCCGTTTTTCTGAGGACCGCTCAGCACGATACAATGCGACCGTGCATTTTGCATGGGCCGAAGCGCAGCGCGATGAAGAAGGCGCGACGGTCATACCGGGAGAGGAGGGGACGAGCCCGGGGGAGAATCTCGTCACCGTGCCGCACAATCGATAGATCTTTCGTAAAGACAGAGCAATCGCCGACGCACGTTCCGACAGATCGTAGTGTGATCCTGGGAACGGCTCAATGGAACGCCGGTGGGCGGGCCGTGTGAGTTGAACGCGAGCCGGCGACTTCGTGTATCGAAGTACCGCACCAGTTTGATGAATGTTCGTCGTTTCGCGGATCGATTTGGTCTCGCGACGCGTTGAGGTGATCCGCCCGGAGGCTCCGCGAGCCGCGCGGGAGAGCCGGCCGGAGCGTCAGAGAAAGGCAGACGAGGCGTGAAGACACGGTTGATCGCCTGTGTCGTATTAATTTCGGTAATGGTATTTTCGGCCTGTGGCGGCGGATCGTCCAAGAGCACGACCACCGCCAGTTCCACGACCGCGGCTGGCACCAGCGCCGCGACTGTCGCCGTCGCGACGACAGCGGCCACCCCAGCTCCGGCCACGCCAACGGCACCGGTTGAGCTCTCCTGGGAAGAGGTCGTGCAGAAGCTGACCCCTTCGACGGTGATGGTCCGGGCCGATTTCCCGGCGACCGCTGTTTCCGATGAAGGATATGGTTCGGGCACCGGCATCGTGATGTCGGCCGACGGCTACATTCTGACGAACGCGCACGTCGTCGATGGTGCCGCCGCGCTGACCGTCGCCGCCTCCGGCTCGAACCGCGAGCGCCCGGCACAGTTCGTCGGTGTGTCGAGCTGCGATGACCTGGCGGTCATCAAGGTCGACGATGTTCAGGGTCTGCAACCGGCCGTCTTCGGAAATAGCGAGAGCGAAAAAGTCGGCGAAGACGTGGCCGCGATCGGCTATCCGCTCGGCTCAGAGATCGGCACCGATGTGACGATCACGCGCGGCATTATCTCCAAGCTCGATCAGCCGCTCGATCCGTACGAGAGCCTGATTCAGACCGATGCCGCGATCAATCCCGGCAACTCCGGTGGACCGCTCGTCAATCGCTTTGGTCAGGTCATCGGCATCAACACACTCGGTGTCGATCCGACCGTAGCGACGAACATCAACTTCGCGATCAGCATCGACCAGGCCCAGCAGGTCATCCCCGATCTCCAGAAGGGCCACAATCGGCTCTGGCTCGGCATGAACCTCGGCCCGAACAACTACTCCGACTACTTCGGAACCGATGCGGGTATGGTTGTCGAAGCGGTGGCGAGTAAGAGCCCGGCCTCGGCGGCCGGCGTGCAGCCGGCCTTCCTCCTGACCCAACTCGAAGGCCTGAACGTCGGTTCCAAGGCAGATGTCTGCAAGATCCTCCGCTCGCATAAGGACGGGGATGGCCTGAAGGTTCAGTTCCTCAACATCACCTCGACCGAGCAGCAGTTGCTTGAGGGCGAGGTGACGATCGGTCAGGATAACTCGACTGCCCAGGTGAAGGTGATCAACAGTGAGCCGATTGGCGGTTCGAGCGGCAGCGCCACGGCGACGACCAGCACTGGCTCGGGCGGCACGCCGGTCGACGCCTCCTGGGACTTCGCCAGCGACACCGGCGATTGGTATAGCGGCGATAGCGACAGCGCGACGGTCACGATCGCCAATGGCACCTACAACGTCGTCTTCAAGCAGCCGAGCCTGTACAACGTGTACCGGCCGAGCTCGGTACCGAACGCGGGCGATCAGGCGATGGCGGCCGATGTCACGGTAACCGCCGGCTATGCCGGTCTGGCGCTCCGCTTCACGGCGTCGAGCGACAACAAGTGGACGTTCTATGACTGCTTCATCAATAACGGCGGTCAGTACGCGTGCGGTGTTGAAGTGAACGATCAGTACACCGCGCTGGTGCAGCCGACCTCGTCGCCCGCGATCAAGGCGGGGCAGGCAAACACGCTCCAAATGTCCGTCATTGGCACGACGATCACGTTCAGCATCAATGGCCAGCAGGTCGCCTCGTTTGACGATGCGACGATCCAGAAGGGGACGATTGGTCTGGAAGCGGGTGGCGGCTCCGACGCCCCCGGCAACATCGTCTTCGACAACGTGGCGACGGAGTACATGCCGTAAGGACCACATCAGCGAAGCCGTAACGAGCAGCACCGGCCGTGGCAGATGCCACGGCCGGTTCGTCAGTGCGGGCATACCGTTCGCTCAGAAGCCGCGGTTCCTTTCGGGTATCGGCGTCACCGGCACGCCGTCAATCAATCGCGAAATACGTCTACTTCCATTCCCAGATACCGCCGGTGGTCTTGCCGTTCTCGTCGACATCGAATTCAAAGACGACGGCGATGCCATTGAGCTTGGCCAACGATTGGGACATCGTCTGGTAGATGAGCGCTCCACGCCAACTTGCCGCGGAGCCGTTGCCGGTGAACCGCCCCGCACCGAGGGCGGTCCAGGTGGCGCTGGCGCCGTCGCTGGTCATCACCACACCCTGTCCGTCGCCAACCATCGTCCCGTCAGGACGTGTTATCGAGGTGTATGTCCCCACATCCGTCCCTTGCTGGCCGAGGAACATGCCGTTTGCTCGAAACGAGACCTCGACCTGGGGGCCGTGAAGTCCAGACGGCAATACACGCATACCGGTGACCTCGCCCTGCTCGTCACCGAGTTTTTCGCCAAGCATATTCGCGCTCCCTCTCTATCACAGGATGAGTCGATGGTGCAACCCGGATGAGGACCGCGTTCAGTTACCGGTGAATGTCTCCATCATAGCGAGAGCGATGCCCAGGATCAATTAGTTTTCAGGAGTTTCATGGTGTCGCCGTGTTCGGCCCAAGCTGCCGCACGACCGCCGCGTGCAGCTTCGGCACCCGGGCGAGGTGTTCCGGTTTCATCAGGACGCTGCGCAGGACGGTAACGGCTGGCTCGTCCCAGACGATGTGTGGGTCACGGCGAGCGAGCAGTTCGCGTGTGGCGACGAACATCGCGAGGAAGACCGGGTCGTCCAGATCGTCCATGGTGCGTTGGTAGACCTGTTCGGTGAGCGCCGAGATCGCGCTGGCGTTGACCGCACCGCCCGCCGGCAGTGGGTAGAAGTTGAGAATGTCCAGCTCCGGCGCGACAACCAGCCGAAATCGTTCGTCATCCGTGAGCAGTTCGGCCCAGGCGAGCGCGGCGCGCCGTCCCTTGGCGAGGATCGGCCCGAGTCCACGATCCGGTTCGAGTGGAAAACACTTGAAGGTAGCCCAGGTGGCAACGGCAGCCGCTCCGGCGCGGGAGCATTCAATACTGATCTCGCCGAGATGCAGGTCCCTCGATGTGAAGTAGGTGTACGGCGAGTTATGCACGTAGAAGCGCCCGACGGCCGGATCGCGAAAGAGCACCGAGCCGCAGCCGTATGGCTGCAAGCCGTGCTTGTGTGGATCGACGACGACGCTATCTGATTCGGCGATCGCCAGAAACGGCGCCGGGTCGATCGCTGGTTCCGCTTGCCGTGCGACCAGCGTAAAAAAGCCGCCGTAGGCGGCATCGACGTGCACCCGTGCGCCATAGCGCCGTGCCAACGGAATGATCTCGTGGATCGGATCGACCGAACCGAGGCCGGTTGTGCCGGCCGTGGCGACAACGGTACCGATCTCGCCCGAGCGGAGTGCGTCTTCCAGCGCGTTCAAATCCATTCGCCCGTGCGCATCGGTTGGAATCGCGCGAAACGACATGCCGACCACGCCGGCCATCCGACCGTGCGTGTAATGCGCCTGGTCGCTGGCGGCGATGCCTTTATCCGGATGCATCGAGCGAGCGATCCAGAGCGCTTCCAGATTGGCGATCGTACCGCTGCTGGTCAGGTGGCCGAGGAACGTCTCGCCGTAGCCGAACATGCGGGCGAGATCGGCGACGACCTCCTTCTCCATCTGTGAGCTGGCTGGTCCGCCGTCGAGCGCGTGATTATTCGGATTGATCTGCATGGCGATGGCATAGGCGAGTTCGGCGATGGGATGGGCGGGCTTGAGCATCTGCCCGGCATAACGCGGATGCCCGAAGGGATAGTTGTCGTGCAGCCGCTCGTTCAGTTCAACGAGAACCTTCGCGATCTTCTCGCCCGGCACCTGCAACGTCTCATCGGCCTCGAACGCGCCGAATCGCGCATTCCAGGCATCGATCCCGGCCAGCCCGCTCGCCAGCAGATCGAGATACGTCGTCCGCTCCATGCTCACTCCTCCACCCAGAACAGCCCACAACACCGGCACCAGCCGGGCGTGCGGGAAGCGTAGCATGTGCGGCCACCGTCGCGATGGTGTAGCGGAAGGTACTTCGCGCAGTTGCCGGTTCGAGCGTTGTTGACAGCGTAGAGATGGAGTTCTATATTCACATCGTCGCTGTACGTATACGCAGCATTTCACCGTCGCGGTGACAGTGTGCACCCATTTTGGGGACCGGTTCACGGTTAAGGGGGTTCACATGGATCAGCAGCGGTTTGATGAACTTACCCGTCGTCTGTCGCGGAGCCGGTCCCGTCGTGCGGTGCTGAAAGGGCTGATCGCGGGCGCCGCGGGCGGACTGCTCGGCGTCTCCACCGGTGGCGTCGCGCTTGCTCGTGGACCGATATCGAGTTCGTCCGGGACGGACGAGCGGTCGTTGATCATGCGCTGGATTCTCTGCAACCTCGATCACCGGCGCGATCCATCGTGGGATTTTTGTGGCGGGGAATGCGTCGACCTGGGCAACAACCACGAAAACTGCGGCACCTGTGGTCATGCGTGTGCCTCCTGCGAGCAATGCGTCGACGGTCAGTGTGTAACCGCCTGTGACGATTCCAATGCCTGCACGACCGACACCTGCGATCACAACACCGGAGAGTGCCTCTACACGCCGATCAACTGTGACGACGGCAATCCGTGCACGATCGATACGTGCGACCCGGATCTCGGCTGCGTCCACGAGCCGGTTGACTGTAGTGACAACAACGCCTGCACGGTCGATACCTGCGACCCAGTGCGTGGGTGCGTGCATGAGCCGATCAATTGCGACGATGGCAATATCTGCACGATCGATACGTGCGATACGCAAACGGGCTGTGTGCACACGCCGGTCGACTGCGATGACGGTGATCCGTGCACGGTTGATACGTGCGACCCGCAACTCGGGTGCGTGCATACGCCGGTCGACTGTGGCTACCTCCAGTGCCAGGGCGGGCAGTGCGTCTGACAACGAGTGTTTGCCAACGAACACGCGGACATCACGCCAACGACGGAGTGATGTCCGCACCCCTGCTTCAGTCTGAGCGGAGGCAGCAAGGCAGCGACCACAGTTCCCTCTCTTCTCTGCACCGCAACCTGAACATCTCGTCATCGTAACGACTCCCTTCTCGGCAGCAAATTTGCGATAACCGGACGAAACGCGCGTTTCGGTAAAGGAGGCGTCTGTGGAGCTGTCTGACCGGTTGTGCGAGATGATTCGGGCGCATCGTGTGGTGACGCTGCGCGCACGGGAGGACCCGGAGGGGCAGTGGCGTGAGGTCGAGCCGCACGCGGTCTACATCGGGAGTAACGAGCGCGGGTTTGTCGATTTCTACCAGCGCGGCGGCTTTAGCCGGAGCGGCAGGCTGCCCGGCTGGCGGCGGCTTGGCTTGCTCGATGTGCTCGAAATGCAGCCGATCGAGGCGACGTTTGAGCCACGCACGGACTACCGGCCGGAGAATCGCGCCTTCTACCGCGCGTTCGTCTGCACGGCGAGCGATGCGAAACCGGGCGATGCGCGATTCGCACCGCCCGGTTCACCTGACATCGACGAGGTGATTAACCCGTCGTGATCAGCCCGAAATGCGGCGGGCTGTCAGGAAGCGCGGCCCCCAGTAATTGTCCCAGAGGTCGCTGATTGCGACACCGGTTCCCTCGTTCTCGGCGTTGATGAACTGACCGTTGCCGATGTAGATTCCGGCATGCGACAGCCCCCACTGATAGGTGTTCTGCTGGAAGACGAGATCGCCCGGCTGCAGATCGCTCGGGTCGACCGGCGTACCCGCCAGCACCTGGTCGCTCATCGAGCGTGAGAAGCCGCCACCGATCACCTGATTGATGACGTAGTAGACGAAGCCGG
>CALAGB010000376.1 GCA_937891245.1 uncultured Thermomicrobiales bacterium
GGCCAACTACCCTACGCATAGGGGGCGAGTCTACCAGAGATTCCGCAGCGGGCATAGCGACAAAACCAAAGATAACTGTTCAGAGTTGAGGGGATGGGTTTCCCACAAGGCACGGGTGGCGGTAGGATGCGAGCATGTTGGCCCTGTATCATGTCGACCGCGAAGAATTGATTCGGATCATCCTGGCGCAACACGCGGAGATCGCCATCCGAGACCGCCAGCTCGCGGCGCAGGCGGCGGAGCTCGTCCAGTTGCGCGCGATGATTGGGCACCTGTCCGAACGGCTGGGGAAGCTGGAGCAGTCGGCACGGGACGATCCACCGTCGTCGACCGGAACACCCCACGGGATGCCCGGCGTGAAGGCGACCGAGACGGCAGCGCGCGGCGCACGTTCCCGGAAACGGCGCGAGCAGGGCTACGGACGGCAGCGAATGACCGCCACGGAGCGCGTCGTGCATGCGCTGGTGGTCTGCCCCAACCGTGCGACGCCGCTGGCTGGGGGGAGCATCAAGCGCACGCGCGAGGTGATCGACCTGCCCCTGCTGCAGGTCATCGTGACCGAGCATGTCTACCTGGAACGACGCTGCCCGGTGTGTGGGAACCGCTGTGTACCGCCGCCGGAGTTGGCGGGGTGGTGAGCGGACAACGCCGCTTCGGCCACCGACTGCACAGTCTGCTGGCGCTGTTGCGGGATGAGGACCGGCTGCCAGTGGCGGTGATCCAACGCGTCATCGGATCGCTGAGCGGGCTGGCCATCAGTGTCGGGGGAATTGTCGAGAGCGTGGTGGCGGTGGCTGAGCGAGCCACGCCGGTTGTGGCCCAGTTCGCCGACCAGATCCGGGCGAGTCCGGTCGTGCATGTTGACGAGACAGGCTGTCGCGAGGATGGCCACAACGGCTATGTCTGGACCTTTCGCACCCCGGAGGTCCGGCTGTTCCCGCATGGACGGCGCAGTACGGAGATGTTTACCGCCGTGGTGGATGAGACCTTCGCAGGGGTGGTGGTCAGTGACTTCTCCGGGGTCTCCACCAGCTACGAACGTGGGCATCAATACTGCTGGGTGCATCTGTTGCGGGATATTCATGAGGTAACCGTCCAGCACCCGGACGATGCCGCCCTGCGCGGCTGGGCGATGGCGGTGCGCGATCTTCACCGAAGCCCACGCTGGGGTGACGGGAACGCGACCGGAGCGCCGGGACGTCCGGCACCGCGCCGAGGCGGATCTCAGCGTGCTCTGTTCACCGTGGTTGGACGCAGCCGCAGCCGCAGCCCAGACGACGCTCTCTCGGCGCATCGTCACCCAGCTCTCGCATCTCTTCGTCTTCGTCACCGATCCGGCTGTCCCGGCCACCAACAATGCGGCCGAACGAAGCCTGCAGCCGTTGGCGGTCGCCCGCAAGATCAGTGGCGGCACCCGCTCGGTACGCGGGACGACGACGCGCCTGACGCTCGCCTCCCTCTTCAGCACCTGGCGCGCTCAAGGTGGCAATCCCTTCGACGAATGCCTCGCCCTGCTCTCATCCTCTCAACTCTGAACAGTTATTCGAAATCAGCCGCTGGGCAGACATGAATCTGCGCACCGCCGAATGAAGGCACATGACTCGCTAAAGAAGCCCGAACCTGCTCTACGATTCGATGCGCCTGTTCGACGGAGAGCCGAGGATTGACGGTGATGTGGAGATCGGTATAGACACGGTGTCCCAGCCACCGAGCCCGCACCTCATGAACGTCGACCACTTCTGCTACATGGAGTGACGCGTGCTCGATCTCGTCCAGAATCTCCGGCTCGATCGCGTCGAGCAATCGTCGAAAGACCGCTAGCCCTGCATCCTTGACGATGAACAGGATTGTCAGCGTGATAAGGAGACCGATAATTGGATCAAGGATGGGCAATCCCATAGCGACGCCGATGACACCGATGAGCACCGCGAGGCTCGTGAATCCATCGACACGTGAGTGTTGGCCATCTGCGATCAGTGCGGCGGATCCAATCTCCCGCCCAACACGAATTCGGAATTGCGCAATTATTTCGTTGCCAAGAAAGCCAATGACAGCGGCCACGGCGACCCACCAGAGGTGGGTGACGGGCTGGGGATTGATGAGCTTCATGATCGACTCATAGGCTGCAATAGCAGCGGAGATGAAGATGACGAGCACGATGATGACACCGGCGAGGTCCTCAGCACGTCCGTAGCCGTACGTGAAGCGTCGATTCGCCCCACGTTTGACGAGCGCGAAGGCAATCCAGAGCGGGATGGCGGTGGCCGCGTCGCCGAAGTTGTGGATGGTATCGGCCAGCAGCGCCGTCGAGCCGGACATCAGGACGATGATCACTTGCAAGATGGCGGTGATCCCCAGTCCGACGAGCGACACCTTGAGCGCCCAGATGCCTCGATCGCTGCTCTCCAAGACCGAGTCGACCTGCTCACTTGGCGCGTGAGAATGCGCGAACGTATGGAGGAGCCAGCCGCCGGGGCCGCTGCCGTGCGCATGTCCGTGGTCGTGCTGGTGCCCGTGCGCGTCCGCCTCATCGGGATCAGAATGCGTGTGCTGTCCACCCACCAAATTGCTCCCTTTCTGGGCGCGAGACATATCGTGCCACGCTGCTCGCAGTTACCGGATAAACTTGTCCAACGCTTCTTTGAGTAACGTCCACTCTTCGTCAGCTACTCCGCGTTGGGCGGCGCCACGTAGGCACGATTCGACATGATCTTCGAGGACCAAACGTGACGCGCGATCTATAGAAGAGCGCACTGCGGCGAGCTGGATCAACACCTCGGAGCAGGAGCGCTCTTCCTCGACCATTCGCTTGATAGCCTGGATATGACCGGCCGTTCGTGCGAGTTGATCCGCGACGGCTTTCGTCTGCTGATGTGGATGACGAGTGTGTTCGTGCTCCATCGAACTATCCCCTCCTGGGGGAGAGGATACCCAATCATGGCGAAAGAAACAAACCGGAAGAGAGGGCAAAGATCAACAAAGGAGCGGGGGCTGTGACTGCACACTTCCCTCTCCCATGTCTCTGTGCTTATCGATCCTAGGACGACGACTGCCAGCCCCTAGTTCTCATCAGTGACATTCGCCGCTGCAGTCGTGACTTGGGAATGACTGTGTGCAACGACGGCAACGCAGAGACCTTTTACCGTCAGTAAATCTACCTGGCACTCGACAACATTCAACAGCCTTGAAATCCGGCAGGCAGCGTTCAGCGCTAGTGCACGAAGGTTGCAGTATCCAGTGGGCTTATTCGTTCTCCGGTTCCGCAATGCTGAGGAGCGCGAGGACCCACTCGGGATGGCGGCTGAAGGCTCCGAGCTGAGCCGCGATCGCGGAGACGCCTGCGTCACGCGGTAGGTTGAGGGCCGTATCACGCACGATGGCGAGGATCATGGGGCCGACACCGAGATGCACTGAACTCCGGCCCTCACCGAGGCTGACATCTTTGACGTAGTGGGCTCGGTTTTTGATCGCCCAATGACCACGGCGCAGTGCGAGTAACTGGTCGGCCGAGGCGATCTCCGGCGGCACGCTGGTGAGGCCGTACCGGATGGTGCGATGCAAATCGGCTTTGTCACGCCATGTGCGTTCGAGGCGGAAGACCTGGGCCAAACCAGGCCAGTCGAGGTATTCGGCGAGGTCGGTCGAGGTGATCAGGTAACGGGTATCGTCATACCGCCCGTGTCCCTG
>CALAGB010000377.1 GCA_937891245.1 uncultured Thermomicrobiales bacterium
ATCGCCCATGGCAACAGCTCGATCCTGGCCGACAAAATTGGCCTCAAGCTCGCCGACATCCTCGTAACCGAATGCGGCTTCGGTGCCGACCTTGGTGCCGAGAAGTTCTTCGATATCAAGTCACGGGTCAGCGGGCTTAAGCCGAATGCCGCCGTGCTGGTCGCGACGATTCGCGCCCTCAAGGCGCACAGCGGTCGCTACAAGATCGTCGCCGGCAAGCCGCTCGATCCAGGACTGATCGAAGAGAACCTCGAAGCGTTGAACGAAGGCATGCCGAACTTGATCAAACAGATCGAAAACGCCCGGCAGTTCGGCGTCCCGGTCGTTGTCTCGATCAACCTCTTCCCGACCGACTCTCCGGCCGAAATCGAAGCGGTACGCCAGGCATCACTCGCGGCGGGCGCGCTTGATGCCGTACCGACCGATATCTTCAGCCAGGGTGGCAAGGGCGGCACCGACCTCGCGCGTGCCGTGCTCAAAGCGACCGAGCTGCCGTCAAACTACAAACCGCTCTATGAACTCGACCTGTCGATTAAAGAGAAGATCGAAACGATCGCCTACAAGCTCTACGGTGCCGGAAGCGTTACCTATCTACCGGCCGCCGAGCGCGCGATCCGTACCTATACGCGACTCGGTTATGACAAGTTACCAGTTTGCATCGCGAAGACGCACCTGTCGCTGAGCGCCGACCCGACCCTGCTGGCACGACCGGAGGGCTTCGAGGTGATCGTGCGCGATGTGCGGATGTCGGCCGGCGCCGGCTTCGTCTATGCGCTGCTTGGCGAAATGCGGACGATGCCAGGCCTGGGACGTAACCCGGGCGGCGCCAACGTCGACATCGATGAAGATGGCAATATCCTCGGGCTTTTCTAGGGAATAACATTGGTGCGGACGGCGTCGGCGCATGAGAGGTCGAACGACGTGACGAGATCGACGGGCTCAACCGGTGTCTGACGTCGCCGCCGCCTTCATTATCTGGCTCCCCACCGGAACGGCCGTCCCGTTCATCGTCAGCCGGCTCACCGGAGCCGGCTGGCGCGGCGCTTTCATCGAGGCGTCGATTTTTGCCTGCCTCGGGTTACTCATCTACCCGACCATGCTGGCGCTGATCACCATTCGGTTCGTCCACTACGACTCGCCTGAGCCGCTCTTCGTCGCCGGCTACGTCCTGGCGTTTCTTTCGCTGCTCCTCTACCGTCGCAAATCCAAAGGCGGCAACACCTACCGCCGACCTTAACCTCCAACGACGCTCATCGCCGGCCAAAGGCAGCAACAGTCCACGCGAAAAAACCAGTCCGTGACTGGCTTGGTCTTCACATCACATTGCACGATCGCCGGTTTATTTTCGCGGGGGCTGGGGAGCAGGGATTCGAACCCCAACTGGCTGATCCAGAGTCAGCTGTCCTACCGTTAGACGACTCCCCAAGGCAGTGCCCGGCCCGAGCCGAGCGACGCTGATTATAACAGAGGGCGACGCTCCACTCCAAACCGATTCGCCCGGTTTAGCAGGCTATTCGCCATTCAGACGCACCGTTCCGCCGCCGACGGCGCCGATCGGGAGGTTTCGAAGCGCCGGATGCTCGAGCAGATCGCGCGACGTAGCCGTCAGGATGATCTGACAACCGGCGCCGCCGAGCGCGTTCAGTAGCCCATCCTGGTGTTCGGGATCGAGCTCCGACAGCACATCATCGAGCAGTAAGACGGGGGATTCGCCGCTGAGGGTAATGATCTGGGCAAGCTCTGCCAGCTTCGTGGCCACGACGGCCAGTCGCTGCTGACCCCGCGAGCCGAATGCCGACAAATCGCGCCCATCCAGTGTAGAGAGAAAGTCGTCGCGATGCGGTCCGATCAGGGTGAGGCCGCGGCGCAACTCTTCCTGCCGCCGCTGGCGAAGCTGCGTTCCGACTGCGCGCGCGACAAGCGGCTGCGCATCCGCCATCGTGTCCACCACGATCCGCTCGACCTGCGCTTCGGGCAGATTGACGGTACCGGCGTAGTCGAGCCTGAGCTGCCCATCGCTCTCCGTGAGGCGTTGGAACGCGCTCGCGGCTTCCGCTTTCAGCCCCTGCAGGTAACGGAGTCGTGCCGCCAGAATATACGACGCATACGTGGTGAATTCATCGTCCCAATAGGCGAGTTCATCCTCGGCGTTCCGGCCGCTCCCATTCCCCAAATCCTTGAGCAGGCTATTGCGCCGCTCGACGAGCTTGCCGTAGCGACTGAGCGCGCGCAGATAGGTTCGATCGAGCTGACTGATCGACATGTCGAGGTAGCGCCGGCGGCCGGACGGCGAACCGAGGACGAGATTGAGGTCCTCGGGTGAGAAGAGAACGACCTTAAGCACCCCAACCAGGCCGGTCATGCGGCAGGAGCGTCCATCGAGTTTGGCACGCTTGCGCGTGATCGTTGGTCGCGACGCATCGGCCACCAGCGCGATTTCAACTTCGTGATCGGCGCCACTAGCCTCGATCAGGCGTCCGACGACGCGTGCGTACGGCGCCAGTTCAAATTCGTCGTTGCTGTCCCAATTAATGAGGTCACGATCGATCGACGCACGGGGTGAGCGGGTGGTCGCCAGGAGATAGATCGCTTCCAGCAAGCTCGTCTTACCGCTGGCATTGGTGCCGTAAAGCCGAAGGCCGGCAGGTGGTATTTCGAGAGTGGCACGGCGATAAACACGGAACTCTTCGAGATCGAGGCGCTCAAGTCTCATAGGTGGGACATCGGCCGTTCTCGATCGCACGGAACGTCCGGCATGCGTTGCGCCGTCCGATTTCGCACCGCATCACTCACGTTGAGCAAGCGGAGCCGCGAGCGGCCGGCTGCCCGCGACGCCGGCTCGGCGGGACGAGCGCTAATTGGTGCCAATCACCATCGGCATGATCACATGCGTAAATTCGTCGTTACCGGCCGAGCGCAGTACTCCAGCCGCATTCGGTCCGGTCATTTCGATCGCAACGTCGCCCGCGCGCATGACAGCCAGGACGTCGGTCAGGTACCGACCATTAAAGGCGATCTGCGATTCCGGGCCTTCGACGCGCCCGTCAATGACATCCTCATTATCGCCGGTCTCAGCCGCCTGGGCTGAAATGTTGACGTAGCCGGGATCGAGTTCACTTTCGCCCGGAGTCATCTTAATGCGCACCACATCGTTGCTCGACTGCGCGAAGAGCTTAGCTCGGCGAGCCGCGGCCAGGAACTGATCGCGATCGACCAACAGGCGCGTGCCGTACTGCCGCGGGACGATCTGGCGGAAATCGGGGAAATGGCCGTCGATTAAACGACTCAAAAACTCAACCCGTCCGGCGCGAACCAGAAGCTGGCTCTTGTTGGGTGTCACGGACAGATCGATCGGATCGGTCTGATCGGCAATGATGCGCGACAACTCCTGCAGAGCACGGGCCGGAATGATGACGGAGAGATCTTCGGTGACGGCCTCTGTCAGCTCCGCCTTCCGCACCGACAGCCGAAAGCCATCGGCCGATGCCAGCGTGATGCTGGTACCGCTCAATTCGACGAGCACGCCGGCCAGGACCGGACGACTATCGTCGGTCGCGGCGGCGAAGGCGACCTGGGAGATCATCTCACGAAGTGTTGCTGGGTCGACCTGCGCCGTGGGCGTCATTTCCTCGATGCTCGGGAGCGAGGGGAAGTCCTCCGCCGGGATGCCCTTGATATGAGCCTTTGATCTCGCGCATGAGAGACCGACGCTAAATGTCTTGGGGTCAAGCTCCATCGTCACGGCGTCGTTCGGCAGACTGGCGACGAAATCGGTCAGGAGATCGGAACGGAGCGTGATCGTGCCCTCTTCCGCGATCTCAGCATCGATCCAGACCGTCACCGCGATTTCCAGATTGGTCGCCGAAAGCCGAAGCTTGCCCTGCTCGGTCGAAAAGAGCACGTTTCCCAGCACCGGCAACGTCGACTTTTTGGCGACGGCGCGGGATACATGACCGAGTGCCCGTTGGAGTTCATCTTGCTGGCAGGAGAGCCGCACGCACGCTACCCCTTCTGTGTTCGTACACATTCTCGCTTGCGGATTATAGCATACGCGCTCGGCACCGCTCTCGCAATTGTCCGGACCAGATCCCCGGAATGTCGCACTTTCGGTGCCCGACGTGGTACGCGCGCGAACACCTGAAAGGAGTTGACAGCACGACACATATGTTCTACAATTCTAGAACGTTAGTTCTAAATGCGGTCCGGGTGTGAGCAACACGAACAGCGACATGGAGAGACGGAAATGACTGACACGACCGCGTTCGATCCCAAAAAATACCTGACGCGCGTGAACGGCGCGGAGTACCTTGAAGTCAAATGGCGGCTCGTCTGGTTCCGGCATGACAACCCGAACGGTCGCATTCATACCGAACTGGTCACCCACGAGGACAATGTTGCGGTCTTCCGTGCCTACGTTGAGATCCCGGAGCACGGCAGCGCGACCGGCTGGGGCAGCGAGTCGGCCGGGGATTTCCGCGATTATCTTGAAAAGGCAGAGAC
>CALAGB010000378.1 GCA_937891245.1 uncultured Thermomicrobiales bacterium
GCGACGCCTCGTCGAAGGTCGCCGCGCATGCAGCGTGAACTGCCGCGATGGTAATGCCCGTAGGCCTCCAGGATTGGGTCACTGCCGGCAACGGCCAGCGCCTCGGCCGCGTTCAAACAGGCGATCGTCCGGGCGTCCGTCGAATAGCGCCAGAGAAAGCCAGCGTAAAAGAGCAACCAGCCGCGCCTGCGCGTTTGTGTCACATCGCCTGCGAGCAGGTTCGCCGCCCGCTCGAAGCATTCCGCCGCCGTGAACCAGGCGGCTGAACGCCGCGCATGGAGTCCGCTCCGTATCTGCCACTCTATTTCGCGCGGATCGCCCGCACGCTGGAAATGAAAGGCGACCGCGCTGGGGCTAACGTTCGGCTTCTCCGACAACCGATCGCCAATCTGTTGGTGCAGCGTGCGCCGCCGCCTCGGCGTCAGCGACGTATAGAACGCCTCGCGCAACAGCGCATGCCGGAAGCGGAGTCTGATCCCCGGCGCCTCCTCGAGGGCATGCGACTCGAGTGCCTGCACGATCACGTGGTCCAACTCCTGATCATCCAACGCGGTCAGTTCCTGCCATAGATCGAGTTCCACCTCCTGTCCGATCACAGCCGCGACTTGCAGCGCATGACGCGTCCGCGGCTCCAGACGACCCAAGCGGGACTCAAGCAACTGGCGTAGCAAAGGCGAGACTCGCGCCTGCGTCAGGTCGCCGAGGACCCAACCACCCTCCACCGGTCGCAGGAGACGGTCATCCTCCAGCCCTTGCAGCACCTCGTTGACGAAGAAGGGGTTGCCGTCGGTTCGCGCGACGACATGGGTAACCAAGCGCGATGCATCGGCCGCATTCAAGGCGTAGCGCGGGCCGACTAGATCGCCGACCAGCTCGGCGCTGAGCTGACCAGGATGGAGACGCACGGCCTCGCTCTCGCGAATCAGGAGCGGGAGCAGCCGGGCGAGCGCATCTCCGGTCGCGATGTCGTCGTCGCGATAGGTAATCAGCAACAGAATGGGCAGTTCCTGGAGTGTTCGGCCGGCATGGCGCAAAAGATCGAGGCTGACGGGATCCGACCAGTGCAGATCTTCAAGAACGATCACGAGCGGCTGGCGCTCACTCATGCGAGCGAGAAACTGCTGAACCTGTTCGTGCAACTGAGCCTGGCTGATGGCGTTGTCGCTACTATCACCCGACATCGCCTGCAACAACGACGTCGCGTCGTCGCGTTCAAGCGAATGGGTCGCGGCCGCGCGCGCGAACGCCTCGCGCCACGGTCCGTATGGCGGCGTGGTCGCGAGATCATAACAGCCGCCCCGCAGCGCGAGGCATCCCTGGTCCACGGCCTCATCCGCGAGCCACTCGACCAGGGCGGTCTTTCCGATGCCGGCTTCGCCGCTGATGTGCACTAGCGAGCCATGGCCGTCTCGCATCTCATCAAGAGCCCGACGCAAGCGCTCCTGTTCGCGCTCTCGACCGACCAGCGCGGGACGCGCTCTCGGTGATGAATAGCGAGAAGATGATGGCCGCATCGACGAAGACTTCCCCAGTGTTTGCGTGGATCAGCAAAACCGTTCAGTATTTCTATACGACATTGTGAGTGTAACACAGGTGATTTGCGACGAAATCGGTGCGACGTTCGCGGGAAACAACGACAGGCTCTAAGACTGGCCGAGGTATCGGATCGGTGGTGCTTTGAATGCCTGCGCTACGCGCGTGTCTCTCTCGGTCGCACCCGGCTCGAATTTTGCGCGTGCCCGCGGCCGTTGCATTGTGGATCATACTGAGTGGAACGGTAAACCGCCGGCATATGCAGGACATGGGCCGGCGGTTTCTGGCGATCGATGAACCAGTATCACGGTGCCTGATGCAATCCCTCACCCGGCCCGACGATGCGCTCGATGCTCGGTTCCGCGGAGGTATTCCGGGCCTCAGCAGTCGGAGGCGTGACATGTACGGTCTGTTGACCGGCGAAGTCGCCGTCTTTCATCTGCTCAGCAGCGCCGCCTATCTGGTCCGGACAGCGCGCGCTGTATATCGAAGGACAAAGCGTTTGCCCGTTCGTGGGGGTCGCGGATACCTGGTCGGCGTCTGTCCCGGGCACGACGGCGAGGACGAACAGCATGCCGCAGAGCACGCCAATCATCCCCGCCAGCAACCACGATGATCGAACAATTGATTCAACGCTTCGCAGCAATGGTCGCATTGTAGCCATGGTTCTGCCTCCCTTTGTCTGTTTGTCCGTGGTTGATTCAGGTCGCCAACCACGTTCACAGCATGCTCCGGGAGCCCGTTTCACACATCGCTGAGTTCAAGGAATTGCGTGGGGACGGCACGTAGGTGACATCACCTAATCAGTGTCACAAAAGTCTTGACCGATGGTGAGGTATGGGAATGTTGAGGCGGCGCACCACCATCCATTGCCAATGGTCAAGCAACCGCTCTCATGCATTGATCCCTGCGTCTCGTCGCCCTCTGCCAGAGAATTCGTCTCAGCGTTTGTCCAGGCGACGACAATCACCCCGGCGAACGCAGCTAATACGCGTTCCGGCCCTGAATGATCTCGATGATCGTGCGCAGCAGGATTTGCATGTCGAGGAGTGGCGACCAGTGTTCGACGTAGTGCAGGTCGTAGTGGGTACGCTCGTCGATCGAGGTGTCGCCGCGCAGGCCATTGACCTGCGCCCAGCCGGTGATGCCCGATTTAACCCGATGCCGCTCAGGGTAGCGCGGGATGCTCTGGCTGAATTGGGCGACGAAATAGGGCCGCTCCGGACGCGGACCGATCAGGCTCATGTCGCCGCGCAGCACGTTGATCAGCTGGGGGAGTTCGTCGAGCGAATAGCGGCGCATGAAACGGCCGGTGCGGGTGCACCGTGGATCGTTCGGCTTGGCGAAGACCGGACCGGACTGCCGTTCAGCATCAACCCGCATCGATCGAAACTTGTAGAGCGTGAAGACTTTGCCGTCTAGACCGATCCGTTCCTGCACGAAGAGCGCCGGCCCGCGCGATTCGAGTTTGATCAGCAGGGCGAGACAGGCCATCAGCGGCGAGAGAACGATCAGTGCGGGCAGGCTGACACCGACATCGACGCCGCGTTTGACCGCCTGCCAGCGTGGGCGGATCGGTTGCGGCACACGGAGCGGCACAACCGCGACGCGCGGGAGCACGTCAACCGGCGCCACGTGCGGCGCCGGTGGGGTCAGTGGCGGCGCCGCGGTGGGAGCCGCTGAACTGAGTCTTGATTCGCTTACCAACATGTATTCCTTAATGTGTCTTCATGTCCACGGCGCAGTACCGCCGTGTTGAGCATGGTGCCGCATCGGAGGGGGCGACGGCCCCACCATACCGACCGGCCATCTCGCATTTTTTGTTCCCGTGGCGAGAATACCATGCTTGCCAGGGCTGGGTGCGAACGTTTATGGCTGCCTGTAGCGCGCATTCGGATGATCTCACGCGACGCGTTTGTGCGCTGCCGGGCGCGCCAGGTTGAGTATGAGCGCCAGACAACCGCGCAGAACAATACCCGTCGCCACGAGCCAGTTGAGGAGTACGAACGTGTGCGGCGCGTAATGCTTGCGATGGAAGAGGTACATCGCCCGGTAGAACTCGATGATGAGCCGGTAGCTGCGACGCGAACTGCTCGCTCCTTTATAATGAAGCGCACGCGCTTCCGGATAGTAATAGACTTTCCAGCCCTCTTTCTTGATTCGGAATGCCCAATCAAGATCCTCTCCATACATGAAAAACGACTCGTCGAGCAAGCCGGCATCGTCGATGGCCGCCAGCCGCACCTGCATATAGGCGCCGACGACTGAATCGACTTCGGCTGTTTCGTCCGAATCGAGATAGGTGAGGTTGTAGCGCGCGAAGCGGCGATTATGGGGAAAGCGGCGCGCCAGCCCGGTGAGCTTGAACAGCGCGCTCGCCGGTGTCGGAAACGACCGGCGGCAGGCGAGATCGAGATCGCCGTTGCGCAACAGGAGCTTCGGTCCGACGACGCCCGCTTCGGGGTGCTCGTCGAGGAAGCGACTCGTCTTCTGGATCGTATCGACGTCAAGAAAGCAGTCGGAATTGAGTAAGAGAACCGAGCGCGCCCGGCGATCCGCCCTGTCCGGGACACGTGCGAGGATCTGTTGCAACGCCAGGTTGTTGCCACCGGCGAAGCCGAGATTGCGCGGTGCACGGATGGTCGTGACGTCGGGAAAACTGCGTTGCACGAGCTCGAGACTGCCATCGGAGGAGGCGTTATCGACGACATAGACGTCGAGCGGATGGTCGACCTGACTCTCACGCAGACGCGAGAGACATTCGATCAGCAGCCCTGCCGTATTGTGCCCGACGATGATAACGGATACGCACTCCATAGCATGCGTTAGTATGGTGTGTCTGTGAGCCGTCGCGCAAGGATTGTGACCAGAAGACGCCGGATGAGTCTCTCCGTCGCTCACGACTGCGTCCGTGCGTCCTCGCTCCAGCGCCTGAACAGCGGCACCAGCGTCAGCAGGTAGGCGACCGAGGCGACCGCGATCAGCCCGCCGACCACCGTGAGCAGTCCCGAAACCTCGATCTGCCCGAGGACGACACCGTAGGCGAGCGGCATCAACGCCTGGCCCAGACTTCCGACCGATTGGAAGATGCCGATGAAGGTGCCCATGCCGTGGGTCTTGCCGAGATCGACAGCGGAGGTAGATACGCCCGCCACCAGTGCCGCGATTGAGACGCCCGCGATCAGAGTCGCGCCGGCGGCGATCAACGCCGGTGAGAAATTACCGAGCACCACGAGGCCGACGAGCGTTCCAACTCCGCCAAACAGAATAAGTGGCTGGATACCGGTGCGATCGGCCGTGCGACCCCAGAAGGGCTGCACGGCAGCCGTGGCGAAGCTGGCAATCGAGAGCAAGGCACCAACCAGAATCGAGCTGTAACCACGGTCGTCGCCCAGCAGCGGAAAGAAGGAGAGGACGATCAGGCTCGTCGGCGCCACGATGAAGTTGAAGGCGAGCAACACTCGCGCCGGACGCTCGATGCGGATCTTTTCGTGCGCCCGTTCTTTCACCTGGGCCGGTGGATCGGTCAGGCGTCGATCGAGCAGCAACACGGCTGCCGCCGAAACGATACCGGCCGGGGCCAGCAGCAGGAAAACACCGTTATTGCCATACTGATGCACGATCAGCCCACCGGCGAGCGGTCCGAGCGCATAGCCGAGCCATTGCGCGGCGTTATAGCGAGCCATCGTGGCGCCGCTCTTGCCACCGGCGTTCTGCCCCATGACCGCCATGACCATCGGCAGCACGATAGCCGAACCGACACCATGCAGCGCACGCGCGCCGGCCAGGGTAAAGACGTTGTTGGCTCCAGCGTAGGCCAGGCCGATTGGGATGTAGAGCAGCGTCCCGGCGATCAGGAGTCCACGATAGCCGCGCCGATCACCGATGCGTCCTACCCACGGCCCGAGCACGAGCCGCGTGAAGTAGATCGCGCTGACGACCAACCCCAGCTCAAAGCCACTCGCGCCGAGGTCCTTAGCGTACGGCGTCAGAATCGGCCAGAGCGTGCTGGTGCTCGCCACCATGATGAAGACGATGAAGAGCAGCGGCCCCGTTCCAGGGGCAACGGTTGACGGATCCCGCGAATCGGCCGCATCACAAGCCACAGGTAGACTCCTGTCACCTTTGGGCCAGCTACAGCCGGGGGATCCCATCCCGGATGAACATGGCAATTCGAATATTCACGATAAGTCTATGGTGAGAGACAGGCGGCGTCAAGAATGCGCCGCGCCGGGATTTCGAATCTCGTGCGAGGGCAGGGGGTGCTCAATCTCGGATCGCCCGAATGCTCGCCCTTACCCTCCGTAGCGCCAGCTGTAGTAGTGGCGGCCGACGTTGCCCATTTCGACCTGCCAGCCGGCCGGGTTACTTGGCGTGTAGGTGAGGCAGCGGCGTTCGAAGCATTGCACCAATACGTCTTTCCCCTGGCCGCCGACTTTGACCTTCGACCAGTACGCCTCGGTGATCGGATAGCCGGTGGCGAAGAAGGTCGGCTCGAAGAGTTTGCCGTCGACATCGGACGAGCCGTTCCAGATCTTGCCGTCGCTGTTGAGGTAGTTCCAGAAGACATCGGCGATGGTGTGGTTTGTCTCGGAGATCAACTGCGTGGCTTGCACGCCGCCTGGACCGGAGCTGCCGACGTTACCGGCTCGGTCAATCGTCGCGTGGATTTCGCTGCCGACCGGCACCGGCGGAGCGTTGAGCACCCCGTTGAGTGTGGCGTAGGTCGGGCCGTTCGGATCGTCGGGATCACCGGCGACCGGAATGTTGGCCGGTCCCCGGTTGATGACGGCACTGTCGCCGACTTGCATCTGACCGGAGATCAATTCTTTGGCGAGCAGACCGTTCGTGACGTACCACTGCGAGTTCTGATCGCCATATGGCACGTTGATCTCCATACGGCTCTTGTCATAGTAGCGGACCGCGCGCACGCCGCCTGGTGCGTTGTCATAGCGTTCGATCGCGGTGGCGAAGGCGCTCGGCCCCCAAACCCAGGTGCGTGACACCGCGCCGCTCGCGACGGGCTGATCCTCGCGCGCCCAGGTGCGGTCCCAGGCGAGCGCCGCCGAGGTCGTGACCGGCGATGCCTGCCAGGCGAGCCAGCCGACGTTGCTGATCGTCGCCTCAGTGCCGCTGGCGATGTCGCGAATGGCGATGACGCTCGGCTTGCCGTACGGGACGCTAATGAGCGCCATCCGCGAATGATCCGCCGAGAAGCCGAGGAACATGCGCGAATCGTTCGTCAAGAGCGTCGAACGGGCCCCGTTCGAGAGGTCGATGCGTGTCAC
>CALAGB010000379.1 GCA_937891245.1 uncultured Thermomicrobiales bacterium
GTGCTTTGCCCGCCTTGCCCGTCGGAGGCGGAAGTATCGGCCGGCGGGGCCGTCACACCCGGGATCGTCAGTGTTTGTCCCACCACGATCACGTTCGGGTTGGCCAGGCTATTCGCCATGGAGATCGACAGGGCCGAAACGCCATATTTATCCGCCAGCTTATTGAGTGTATCGCCATCTTGAACGGTAACCGTGAGGTCGTTGGCGCTGGTCGTATCGCTGCTGCCGGTATCCGCGGACGACGAATCACTGGTCGATGCGTAGGATGCGGTGTCGCCGCTGTCGGCGCTCGCGCTGCTGCCACCGCTCATGCCGCCACCGCCCGGGATGACGAGCGACTGCCCGACGACGATCAGGTTCGGGTTCGACAGGCCGTTGGCGATGACGATCGAGGCGGCAGAAACGCCGTAATGAGCGGCCAGGTTGCCGACGGTATCGCCCTCAGCGACGGTAATGGTGACATCGCTGACGGTCCCGCCGTTGCCATCGGTCGGAATCGTGACGTGTTGACCGGGCAAGATCAGATCAGGATTGGCGAAATCGTTGGCGGCGATAACGGAAAGAGTGGAGACGCCGTGCTGCTGCGCGATACTGTAGAGCGTATCGCCTTCCTGCACCTCGTAATCGATCCCCTGTCCGCCGCCGCCGACACCGGTGGCCGCGACGGATGTGCTCGTCGTTGCCTTGACGGAGGTTGGTGTGTTCGGGTTGGCATTCGGTGCCTTTGACTGGGCAACGGCGGCGCCAAGCGCCGGGCCGAAGAAGGCCGAGCCGGCGACGGCTGCGACGGTCGCGGCGACCATGGCGGAACGCGTCAAATGCCCCGAGTGTGGCCCCTGTACCGGACCGGTGACGATTGGCCTCGGCTGCACGCCTTCCGGCCACCAGAATGAATACTCGTCCGGCTCCTGCATCATCGGCGAAGCCGAGGGAGCGAGAGAGGCGGCGATTGTCATTGGTGTGAAGCGCGGCTGTGGGGCAGTCGGCAACGGTCGTACTGCTTGCCCGGAACGTGCCGCTTCAATTTCGATGTCTGTGGTGTTTGAGGTTTGTGGAGCTGCGACTTTGGGAGCGTCTGGCTCTGCTGATCTACGCCAACCAAATGTCGTCGATGCGGGCTGCGCAGGGTGCGCTGACTCGGACACCGGGCGTGACGCCCGCCCGTCTTCGCGGTTAGCCATAAATCTTCCCTTCCCGTTCCCGTTTACGGCCTACGGCTTCGACGCGCAGGAATATGAGTCCCCGCTATTTCGCTGCGTGTCGATTGCCATAACCAGGTCCCAGGGCGAGAGCATAACAGTGCTATCGCGGGATGTCAATTTAATCATCTATGACAGACCGCGAATATGGCTCTGTTCGTGCGTATGTACGCACCGAAATTCGTCCTGGGACCGCTTAGAATTTCGCCGGCTCAACATCACAATCCGAGCCGCGAAAGAGTACATTGCAACGGCCCTTGGTCCCCAGAAAAGGCGCTGCCTCGCTATCAGAACGATCGTACACCGCAACCGATTCGTATTACGCTACGAATGGTCCCAGATTACCCGAGACGATCGCACTGCGACGGCAGTATACCGAAGCCCGTCCAGTTTGGTCCCGTCAACCAGGTCGTTGACGCATGCCGGGGGTCGATTAAAGAAGAATTGAGTTAGAGGATTCACCGAATCGCTGCGCGCTCTGCCCCCCGAATTTCTGAGCACCGATTGCGTAAGCGCTTCCCGCTAAGAGGCCGTGTCCTTCGATTTCGAGTCTCTTCCATGCGGCGGAACGGACGACAATGTGTCTGCGCGGCAAATTGGCGGTGCGATGAGTTGGCGGGCGCTCGGGATCGGCGATTTCGACGGACACGGCGATCGCATTCGTCGCCGCGTTGATACCCCACTCACGCCGCCCTGAACCGCACTGGCAGTCGCTTTAAGCCACGGAACGAAAAGCCTTCCTGCCACTCCGCTTCGCCGGAGACGAGTTCGAGGTCCGCGCAGCGCTGGACGACGGTCTGGACGGCGATCTGCGCTTCGGCACGAGCGATGGCCGAGCCGAGGCAGAAGTGCGGGCCGTGGGCGAAGGTGAGATGCCGGTTCGGCTTGCGCGCGAGATCGAATTCGTCAGGATTCGGGAACTGACGTTCGTCGCGATTGGCCGAGCCGAAGAGGAGGCTGATCCCCTGTCCCGGTTCGATCGTCTGGCCGCCGATCTCGATGGCATCGCGCGCGACGCGGCTGGTCGCCTGCACCGGACTTTCGAAGCGCAGCACTTCTTCAACGGCGATAGCGATCAGGTCCGGATTGGTGCGGAGCTGTGCGAGCGCCTCCGGATGCCGCGCCAGCGTGAAGATCGCGTTGCCGATGAGATGCGCGGTCGAATTGTTGCCGCCGACGAGCAGGGCGATGATCATGATGATGAGTTCATCGGTTGAGAGGCGATCGCCGGCTTCTTCCGCCTGAACGAGGTAGGTGATGAGGTCGTCGCGCGGAGCCGCGCGGCGTGGAGCGATGACCTCCTCCAGATACGCCTTCATTTCCAACATACTCGCCTGGCCCTGGCGCATGATCGGGATGCGCTCGCCGCTGGTGCCGGGGCGATCGTAGACGCGGACCTGATCGCGGCTCCAGCGGGTGAAGCTCGCCTGATCCGCTTGCGGTACGCCGAGCATATCGGCGATCACCCAGCCGGGCAGCGGCACCGCCAGGTCCGCGATCACGTCCATCTCGCCGTTGGCAATCACCTGGTCGACGAAGCGATCGCAGATCTCCTGAATACGTGGCCGCTTGGCTCGTACGCTTTGCGCGGAAAAGGCCTTCGTGACCAGGTTACGCAGGCGCGTGTGGATCGGTGGATCAGTCAGGAGCATGCGGCTGCCGAGTACATGGCGCAGCGGTTGGAGTTCGCTCTGAACCTCGGGTGGCAAGACCTGAAAGATCGACTCGGCGCGGGCCGAGGAGACCCGCTCGTCGGTGAGCAAGCCGATAACGTCCTCGTAGCAGCTGATCAGCCAGCTCTGGCCGTTCCAGACGACCGGCGCGTCACGGCGTAGCTCGGCGTAGATCGGGTACGGATTGGCCCGCACGACCGGGTCGCTGAAGTCGATCGTCGCGATCATGGCGCGTCTCCTCGGTTTAGCGATGCTCGGCGAGCCAGTCATCGAGTGACGGTACGCGCGGGTCGACCTGTCGCATGTCGTAATAAGGGATGGCGGGCCGGTAGATGTCGAAGACGCGACGCAACTCGGCGACCGGTTCGTCATGGATATCGACGCGCAGATCGACCCGCGAGAAACTCTTGCGGTCGTAGACCTTCAAGGCCGCTGAACGCTGGCCGCCGTGCTGTCCTCCGGCATCACGTCCTGCCTCGATCGTCTTCATGAGACGCTCTTCGAGATCTTCATCGGGATTGGCGGCAAAGGCCGCCTCCATCGCTGCCAGCACGTCTTCACTCATCAAGTAGTTGCCGAGAATGACATAGTTCTCTCCGATCCGATGTCCGGAGTAGTCCTTGTTCATGCTGCCGGTGCGGGCGGCGCCGTGGCCGTCGTCATCGAGCACGCCGAGTTGGCGATATTCAATGAAGGGGTCGGCGTCTCCCATCTGTGCGATGACGCCCGGCGCCTTGTAGCCGAGTTCAAGCAGGCGCAGCGCGGTCGGCCCAAGTCGCTCGTCAGCGATCGCCATGATCGCTACGGCGCCGAGCCGCTCCTTGATGAACGGCACGCGCACCCCGACGGCAAAAGCCGCCGTCGCGCTCCCGATCCCGAGCATCCCGGTACGCTGGCATCGCCCAATGACGGTGAAGGTCATCTTTCCCGTCCTTTACTTCGCGGTTCATGCATCCGTGGTGCAATCGTAGTGCAGCAGCGAGCGCCGCGCCATGCGCCAAGCCGTTGGACGTCCTACAATTCAAGGACGGAACGGACTGCTTTTGTCGACGATGCTAAAGTCGATTCCCCGAGACAGAAAGCGAGCGTGACATGTCGGACGAAATTCGTGAGATGACCCGTGAGTTCGTGGAAGGCGCGGCGTTTCAGAAGGCGGTGGCCGACGCGGAGCGTGAGCCGTACGCGGTACCGGTCGATTTTCTCCGGCGCTGCGTCGAGCTTGGCTGTCTGGGCATGGACGCACCGGAAGCATACGGCGGCAGCGACCTCAGTCCGAGCGAGCAAGCAACGATTATCGAAGAGCTTTCGCGCGGGCATGCCGGACTCGGGCTGGCGGTGCTGGTACAGAACTCGCTCTGCGGCTACCCGATCCTGACCTTCGGCACCGAGGAGCAGAAGCGGAAGTACCTGCCGCGCATGGCGAGCGGTGATCTGCTCGTCTCGTTCGGCCTCAGTGAGCCGAAAAATGGCTCCGATGCCAAGGGGATTCAGTTGACGGCGCGGCGCGACGATCAGCGCGGCGGCTGGCTGCTGAAAGGTGCCAAACGCTGGATCACAAACGCCGATCGCGCCGGCCTGATCGTCCTCGCCACACGCACCGGTACGCCCGAAAGTCGCGGTCGCGGCCTCACCGTATTCCTCGTTGAACTGAGCGACGATCTACCGGGGCTCTCGCGCCCGACCCCGTACAACAAGCTTGGCCAGGCCGGCTCGACGCTCTGCGAAGTGATTTTTGATGATGTCTTCGTGCCCGACGATGCTATGCTGGGCGAGTTGAACCACGGCTGGGATGTCATCAACAGTACGCTGGAGCATTCGCGCGTCGCGATCGCGGCGCAGGCGGTCGGTATTGCCTGGAGCGCGCTCGATGCCGCCGAGGAATACGCCGGGCAGCGGATGCAGTTCGGCAAGCTGTTGCGCGAACATCCACCGGTCGCGAATCACCTGGCGATCATGCGTCGCCAGGTCGAACTCTCGCACTATCTGGTCATGCGCGCGGCGCGCCAGGAGGAAGCGGGAGATCCGCTCGCGTTCGTCTGGGCCTCACTCGCCAAGCTGATCGCCAGCGAAACGGCGCTCTGGGCGGCCGGTGACGCGATGCTGCTTCACGGCGGCATGGGCTACGTCAACGACATGCCGATCTCGCGCATCTTCCGCGATTCGGCGGTGCTGCGAATCTACGAAGGCGCGGCTCACATTCAGGTCAAGATCGTTGAGCGCTATCTCGATCGCGAGAAGGTGATGACGCTCTTCCCGCCCTCGGCCGCACTCATGCGCGATCCAGCCGACCTCACGCCACTCGACGATATCATGGCGGAGATCGAGAGCTGGCAGCCCCAGTCGCTCGCGACCGTTTCGTCGTAAGCGAGCGCGATGATGGAATCAGTGGAGGAGATGCGCGCGGCGCATGCCGGCCGCTTGACGTCGCTGCGCGTGCACGGCCCGTTTCACGGGCCGAGCGGCTACGATCATCATGTCCGGGAGTTCACGCGCGAACTGGTGCGTCAGGGCGTCGCTGTGCAGCTCATCGACCTGCCGTCCTGGAGCTCGGTAAAGCTGCCACCGCCGATGCGTGATTCCTGGTTCGACGAGCTGCAGCGTCCGCTCGATGCAGAGATGACGCTGCATTTCTGCATGCCGCATCAGGTCGAGAACGACCGCCAAACGCTCAACGTCAACTACACGATGTTCGAGGCGACACGGGTGCCAGATGCATGGATCGAGCGCAATCTGCGCCACGATCTGGTCGTGGTGCCGACCGAGTCTTCGCGCCAGGCGTGGCTCACCACCGGAATGCCGGAAGAGCGCCTTCGTGTTTCGCCGCTGGGCATCGATCCTGACATCTATGGCAAGCCGGCCGAGCCGCTCGTCTTTCGCACACAGGCCGGGCGGCCGGTGCTCGACTATACGACGCGCTTCCTGAACGTGTCAGAGCTTGGTCCACGCAAGAATATTGTGGGGTTACTCCACGCCTGGCTTGATGCGACCCGCGAAACCGATGACGCCATTTTGCTCCTTAAGCTCGGCCGCTACGCGCCGGGCTGGTTCGAACTCCTGCTGCTGCAGATGCGCCAGCTGGAGGATCGCGTCGGGCGCCGATTTGTCGATGCCGCACCGGTGGAAATGCTGCTGGACCTGCTACCGGATGCTGACATGCCGCGTCTGTTCGCGGCTGGTACGCACTACATCAGCTTGTCGCATGGAGAAGGCTGGGATCAGCCGATGGTCGAAGCGGCCGCCAGCGGTCTCCGCCTGATCGCCCCGGCTCACAGCGCCTATCTGGCATACCTGACCCGCGACACGGCGACACTACTGCCCAGCCGGGAGGTTCCGGCGCGTTTCGAGGGCGATCCCGAATTGCAGGCGCTCTTCGCGGGTGCCAACTGGTGGGAACCGGATCATGATGCCGCCGTCGCCGCGATTCGCGCGGCCATCGCGAATCCGACGACCGGACCACTCGGGGCGCGCGATCTCGTGTTACGAGAATTCACCTGGGAGCATGCCACCGCCGGGCTGATCGACGTCCTCACTGCAGTGCTCGACAAGTAGTTATTTCCAACGAATTGCACGCTACGGAGCGCCAAGGGTGAACTTCGCGTCTATCCTCGGCGCTCTGTGGCGGTGCTTATACGTATTGAGCGGTCAGTCTGTTATCGCGTAGTGTGCTTCGATGAGCGCCCGGCCGTTGGCGGCCAATTGTTCCGCCAGATCGCGCTCTTCGAGGAGCCGGAGACAGTGTCGGGCGAAGACAGCCGGCCGATCGCCGATGAGGAGGTGCGTTCCGTCCTGCACGTCGAGTCCTTCAGCGGCGAGTGTTGTACTAACGACCGGCCGGCGGTAGGCGAGCGCTTCAAGGAGTTTGATGCGCGTGCCTCCACCAGCGCGCAATGGCACGATCACCAGGTCGGCGCGGGCATACCAGTCCGCGAGCTGCTCGACTTCGCCGATGATTTCGACCTCCGGGATATGCTCCAGATCCCGGATATCATCGGTGGGGCCGCTGCCGACGATCAGCAGACGCTGAGCGATCGGACTCCATTCGCGTATACGCGGCAGCACTTCACGACAGAACCAGATGAGTCCATCGACATTCGGGAAATAGCTGAGCGTGCCGACGTAGAGGAGTGTTCGCGGCGTAGAGACACGCTGCAGGGGCGGGGCGACCGGCAGGTGAACCCGATTCGTCAGTACGACGATCTCGGCACGATGCTCCGGCAGACGCTGCTCAAGATCGAGCCGGTCGATCTCGGAGCAGACGAAGATCCGATCCCACTCGGTCAGAAGTTGCTGTTCGATGTGGAACGCCAGGTTCGAGCGTCGTTCGACCTCGGCGGATTCGGCCTCAAAACCGTGGCGCGCGTAGAGCACCGCCAGCCGGTGCAGGGTGCGCGATTCCACGTCATCGAGATCGATCTGGATGACGGCCCGTTGCAGCTCGGGGCGCTTCAAATACGCGCTCGCCAGCGGGATCGTGGCGCTGCGAAAGAAATGGATCGTGTCGAATGACTCGTCGTAGGCTCGGCCGATCTCGTCAATCCAGGCGCTTTGCCAGTCAGCACGTTCGTGCGGGGCGACGGTCGCTTCGTCGTATGGCACGGGTGGCGGTGCCGAGCGGATCGCCGTGCAGCGTTCCTCCAGCCAGGGAGGTGCACTCGCCGCCGCCACGCTCGGATAGAGCGGCAGAATGAGGACCGAGACCCGGTGTGTCGCGGTGAGACGCCGCAGAACCTGCCCGGCACGCATCGCCACGCCGTTACCACTCTCGGCCGGCGCGACCGGCGTGATATAGAGCAGCCTCGGGCGTGGATCGCGCGCGGTCGGATCGCTGTGCTCATTTGAGGACAGCGGGATAAGCTCGGCCGACCCCTGTTCATATTCCAACCAGTTTCCGCGCCAGCGACCATCATCCTGCAGTTGCAACACGCAGGTGTCGCGCGCACGGCTGCTGAGAATCAGCCGTGGCGATCCCCCGTCGTCCTCGACGCGCCAGAACCGCTCCACGGCACGTGCACCATACCCGATCTGTCCGTCGGGGAGCAGCTCGAGATCGCGCCGTTCGATGCTCGGACGAAGATAGGCGAAGTGGCGGATAGTCGCGACGTCGGTCGGCGCCGCGCCATTGAGCCTGGGTGCGGGACGTTCGCCGAAATCGCCGTTCCAGATACGGCGGAGCTCCGCCAATGCCTCGTCGCGCTCGGCCGTATATGGATCGTCGGGGACATTCGGATTCCGTCCCCAGGCGACGAGACAGAGGTCGGTTTGATGGAGAGCGATGCGTGTGCCGGCGAAATTATGTTGCCAAAGCCCGACCAACTCCGGCTGATCAGCCGCCTCACCCGGGTAGCTACCGTGGGCGATCTCCGGGTGATGCGCCGGAAGAGCACGCGGCGCGTCACGGAGTCGCCAGGCGATCTGAAAGGTGTCCTTTTCGCCGATCAGATAGCGGTAATAGAAGGAAGATTGCCGGTTGAAATGAAGCGTGAGTTGCAGTTCGGGCCAGTGACGGCGCTTGTCGAGCACGACGATGCCGGTCTCGAACTCCGGCCCATCCGTCGGCGTTGTCCCGGCGATAGTCCAGATCGGATTGAAGCGATTGACGCGGCGAATATCCGGCCAGAAGAGTGCCCCGGTCCAGTGATAGTGGGGATCGTCGAAGAGCGCGGTGGGATCGATGAGCGGAATCAGATCGGCGTCGAGCCAGAGGACCTCGGCGAAGCGGCTGAGCACAATGGCGGACGCTTTCAGCTCCCAGCCATTCGCCGGGCGCTGCCCGCTCAGTCGTTCGTCGCGGCTCGCGTCGACAAACGTAACGTCGAAGCGCTCGAACTCGGCGCGCAGCGGAGGCGCGAGATCGTCGTCGCCCAGATACCAGATTTCGACCGGCAGCCGGCAGCGGTGGATCTGACGCAGGAGCGATAGAAAGACCCATCCCCCGGCGATATGCCCGCCACCGATCGCGGTGACGATGCCACGGTCGCGGAACGGAGGTGGGGTGTCGTCGAGCGTCGCGATTCGCTCGGCGAGCTGGCGTTGCTGCTCAACGACCGTCGTGCTGCGATCGTCAGGCGCGGCGATGAATGATTTCGAGGTGTGGGAGTCCCCAGCACGTCTCGCCCATGTCGGCGGCCATAAGCCCAAGGCCCTCCGTTTCAAGCTCGCCGTCTCCTCCTCGTGCGTGCGGATGCCCAGGCCGATAGGGGAAGGGCGGGAAGATGAGACCGTCTCGATGGAGATCGGCGCGGATGAGCAACATCGTCCCGCCGACCGCATCGAGCGGCACGACGACTCCCTCGTCGCGCAGGTCATCGAGATGATAGCGCCCCTTGTCACGCCATGCATTCTGGTCGAAGGTCGGTCCGCCGGGATCGAGCACGCAGTGTGGCTGAACGATGTTTTTCCCGATCTGCAGCAGTCGATCGATGATATCGGGCGGATAGAACGTGAGATCGACATCGAGCCAGAGTACCCAGTCGTGATCGCGCAAGGCATGCGACAGAAGGTGATTACGGGCACGCGCCAGCACACGGCGGCGCTCCGGCTGAATCTGTGGATCGCTCCGGTGCATCCCCGGCGGAAGCACAAAACCGAAATTGTGTCGCCAGAGTTCGGCACCGGCGAAATCGCGGCGGAGTCGTCCAAGTTCTGCGGCCAGAATCTGGGCCGTGTCATCACGGCTGTCGCTCTCCAGCCAGCCAAGCGAGATTTGCCGATGGGGGTAGGTCAGCGAGTTGAGCAGCCGCAGGTAGATCGCAAGATGCGGTGCGGCGTCTTTCAGCGGTGTCAGGATGAGCACCGTGTCGTTGGCGGCGT
>CALAGB010000380.1 GCA_937891245.1 uncultured Thermomicrobiales bacterium
ATCCCGCAGCTGGTCGACCGAGAACAGCTCACTCTTGCCGAACTCGGTCATGTTCGCGAGCACGGGCACGTTGATCGCCCGTGCAAACCGCTCGAACTCGGAAAGATCTTTCAGTGCTTCGGGGAAGATCGCGTCAGCGCCACCATCGACAAGCGCCTTCGCCCGGTCAACCGCCGCATCGAACCCTTCCACGGCGCGGATGTCCGTGCGGGCCAGAATCAGGAAGTTGGAGTCGCGGCGACCATCGACTGCCGCGTGGATGCGTTGCAGTGCCGTGTGCTCGTCAACAACCTCCTTACCATCAAGATGCCCGCAGCGCTTCGGATTCACCTGATCTTCAAGCTGCATACCCGTCGCACCCGCGTCTTCGAGCGTCTGAACGGTACGGGCGATGTTCATCGGTTCACCGAAACCAGTATCGACATCAACGATGGCGGGCAACTCCGTCATCCGCGCGATCTGGGCGGCGCGCTGCGATACCTCGGTGAGCGTCGTCAAGCCGATGTCGGGTAATCCAAGGTCAGCGGACAGCACGGCACCCGAAACATAGATGCCATCGAAGCCCTTGCGTTCGATGAGCCGTGCTGAGAGTGGATTGAATGCACCGGGGAACCGAAGCAGCTCGCCAGACGCCAGTCGCTCTCGAAACAAGCGGCGCTTCTCGTGTGCGGGAGTCTTCGCGTACAGCATCAACCGGGACCTTTCGGATTGCGAACCGGCGCAAGAACACCGGCTTTCGCGACGATCATGAATCACGCGATTTCGGCGAGCGTCAGCCTGAGCCGTCGCCGGGCAAGTTCGAAGAAGAAACGGCTGGGCTCTAGCTCCGCTGCGCCGCCGCGCTATCGTCTCCGGGCAGCACCGAGCGTGCGCCGGCGTTCCCGTTGTGCTCCGCACATCCACGAGTGGAGCGCCGTCCTCTTCGCCTCATAGTGTCAGCCAGCTTATCGGGCCTTGGCAAGGAGTAACAAGTCCCCGAGAATCCACCGCAGTCAACGACGACTATTCAATTGCGCATAAGGACAGTTATCCGCAAAACAGATGGCGCTCACGCCGCGGATCTCATCCCCACTCACTGGAGGCCCGTGGAGTTCGACGAAAGACGTCCGGGGGGGCCGCCAGCATCGGCCACCGTATTTCACCCGTCATGCCGTATGGCAGATTCATGCCCCGACCGCGGTACGTTGGCGGCTCCGAACCACGGTTGTCCCACTCAAACGCTCGATCGAATTGAGCCTGTTGTTATGTCCAGTTACTCGTCGTCGCGTCGTACGCCGCACGCGTGGGACGTTCAACCACCGCGACCGGCATCGGTGGAACGAAACCGGTGCTGTTGTGGTAGCGCCAGCGATAGTAATGGAGTCCGATGTTGGTGAATTCGACCTGCAGGCCGGCTTTGTTGTTCGGGTTGAAGGACAATGCCCGGCGCTCGAAGAGCTGCACCAGCACAAGCTGCGATGTGCCGCCGAAGCGTGCGGTCACCCAGTACGGCTCGCTGATCGGATGCCCCATGACGTACAGCCAGTTCAGGTCCATCGCGGCCAAATCGTGGTCGAAGTAATTGACGAACACGTCGGCGATATTGTGCCCGACCGTCGCATCGTAGCTGGCGATCGTCACCGGCACCGGCGGAGCGATCTCGACATCGCCCTGGCCGTGGACGAATTTCGTGGTCACCGGCTGACCGCTGCGATCGGCCGTCGCGGACACGCCTGCTTCACCAAAGTCGGCATACACGGGGGTGGCCGGATCGGCATTGTCCAGATCGCCCGTCACCGGGATCTGGGCCGGCACCAGCGTGTCGAACGCGGTTGCTCCCACTTGCACGCGACCAGTGACGAGCTCGGTCGTGAGCAGCCCGCTCGTGACATACCACTCGCTGGTCGGATCGGCGCCGGGATCGTTGATCTCCATCCGACCTTTATCGAAGTACTCGACCAGACGCTTGCCGCCGGGTGATTCGGCGTACGGCTCCTCTTCGGCGCCGAACGGCACCGGTTGGCCCCAGAACCAGGCTCGCGACAGGTCTCCGCTGGCCACCGCGCCGTCGTATTGCTGCCAAAGCGCACGAAACGCGGGATCAGCGAACCCTTCGCTGTCCAGCTTGATCGCCGAGGACACGAGCGGCAGGACGGCGTTCGTCGACGCATCCGCTCGGCCGGGCGTCGGCGTTGGCAACGGAGTAAGCGTCGGGACAACCGGTGTTTGCACGTCCATGCAGGAGACCAGCGCGAACGCGAGGCCCACGATCAACGCGAGCCGGAAGAACGATGACGACTGTCTAGTCATCCGCATCGACGTGTCCTCCACCCTCGGCCGCGTCCACCGTCCACGCGCTAGAGCACGGGGAAGGCCGACGCCTCGAAGATCAGTGAATCGAGCATCACATCAAAGGTTTTCACCAGCTCCGACGTCGTCGAAGGTGTGGCGATCAAGATGATGTGCCAGGCATGTGCCGGGGTCACGACGATCGCGTGAAGGATCGATCCCTGGGTGGAATCCACGATCGCGCGATAGCCCATCACATAGGCCGGCTGCCCCCCGACAAGGCGTCGATCAACAATCTGCACTCCAGAGACGCCCTCGGATTCGAGGGAACGCTTGCTCGCGACGTACAGATCATCGAGCGTCGCACCAGACCTGATCGGATCAACCATGATCAGGACGAACGCATTGAGCGTTGTCGTCGCAGGGCGGGTAAACGTGTCGACCGGTTGATCGTTGCTCGAGCTCTGCTTCGTCATCCAATCGACCGGAACCGACATCGCATACGGAAAGGCGAGCGATTGGAACCTCCGGACGGCGATACCGGGGTCGGCACTCGCCGGCGTTGGTACGACGAGCGCCTGTCGGTTGACGCTTTCCTCGGCGCGACTGAGCGCTGCTCGAATGTCCTGCCGGCCATCATGATCCCAGACGCGAGCCTGCCGAAAATCATCGAGCGCCTGATTCATATTCCCCTGGCTCTCGGCGGTCAGGCCGGCGCGGTAGTACTGCTCTGCCTGGGCACGCGCGCTTTGATACGGGTCGATTGCGGTATCGGCCGGGAGGTATCGGCGTCCACCGAGCGGCGTGTCACAGGCCGCGAGCACCAAGAGCGCGGCGAGCAGTAGCAGTATTCTCATCAGACCACCCCGAAGAGCACGAGCGCGACACCGACGACGAGGTATGGCGCGTACGCCAGGCTGCCCCGGCGCCCAACTCGCCGGCTGACGAGCAACAACGCCGCCGCGATGCCGCCGGCGATCACTCCCAGCGTCAACGCGGTCAGGACATCGGAAGCACCGACCATCGCGCCGATCACTGCGGCCAGCTTAACGTCGCCCATGCCCATCCCGGGCAACAGCAAGGAGGGAATCCAAAGAAACAAAAACCCGATGACGGCACCGGCGAACGCCTCCGGAAGCGATGGGCCAAGGCCGACCGCTGCGAGGGCGAACGCCGCCAGCAGCCCAGCCGCGGTCATTCGATTGAGCACCAGGCGATGCTCGAGATCGATCGCGACGATGGCCGCAAAATAGCCGGCAAACACCAGTTGAAGCAGCGCGTGCGCCTGACCACCACTCCGATACCAGAGCGCGACGCCGGCCAGCGGCAGCCCCAGTTCGATGATCAATGCGCGCAGCGGATAGCGTACGCCGCATGTCCGACAGCGTCCGCGTGCAAAGAACCAGCCGGCGACCGGGAGCAGCGAGAGTGTCGTGCGCCCTGCCCCACAAGCCGCGCAGGTTGGCCATTCAAAGAGCGCCTGCCGGCGGGGCAGCCGATCGATCAGCAGATTCAGGCACGCACCGAGGAGCAAGCCGCCCAGCACAACCGCAACCAGGAGCACGCAGTCCCCTCCTCGTCCGTTACTCGACCTGAATGCGATCGTCGATCAGAACTTCGGCAACGGGTCGACCGTCAGAATCGAAGCAGGCGTACTCGAAGCGTTTGCGGAACTCGAGATCAACGAGCTGCCGCCCGCCACGGTTCTTTTCAACCGAACAAACGATCCACGAATGGAACGACTGCGCCTGATGCGGATTGAAGGTGAGGTTCTGTCGAGTGACGATGCGATGTTTCTCGTTGAGAATCAGGATCAAGTCCGCTTCGTAGAGGATGGCGGAACCACCCCGCAGGTGATGAATGCGCAAGCGAGGCGCGCGCAGCCCGTCGCTGTCCGCCGCGACGATCGCCACGACCGGCACGCCGAGCGACAGGGCGAGATCCTTCAGTCCTTCGACGACCCGTGTCACCCGATCGGTCTCGCTGAGGCTTCCGCCGTAGACCGGAACTTTTTGGAGGTAGTCGACAAAGAGCACGCAGGGAGTTGCTGGGTGCCCATCGCGCAAGGAAACGAGTTCCGCGGCGAGGATCGTCAGATCGGTATAGGTGGCCGAACCGCGATGGAGAAGCAAGCGCTCCGCGTAGCGTGCCATCCGTTCGGCAGACCGAGCCAACGCCGGCACTTCGTCGATCAGGGCGCGCAAGCTCGCGTTCTGGCGAGCCCCGGCGCGATCAATGTGCGTCACCACATCGCGCAGTCGTACGCCATTCTCGAACTCGGGGCCGATCGGGTCGTAACTTTCCAACGAGAGCAGCCGGTTGAGTAAGTACTGCTCCTCGTGCTCGTAGCAGACGTAGAGCACATGGGCGCCGGAGGCCGCCAGGTTACGCGCCATTTGCAGCGTCATGGTGGTCTTGCCAATCCCCTGGCCGCCGCCAATCAGCGTCAGCTCGCCTGGCTTGAGACCGCCGGACAGCACCTGATCGAGCGCCGAGAATCCGGTCGCCTGTGGCCGGCGTGCCGCGACCCCACCGTCGCGGAGCGACTGGTCGAGCTCGGAAAGCAGCATCGCGACCGGCCGAGGGCGATGCGATTCGCGCGCGATTTGGGACGCGACACGGCTGATCGAATTGGCCATCTCGACGCTCATCCGCGGTTGCTCAGGTGGCATTACCACAGCCCCGACGCCAATCGCGCGGTGCGTTCGTGTCCGCTTCCCTCAACGATCGTCGCGTGCCATTTCGCGGTCATCGCTCCTAACCCACCCCTCAACCGACTGACGGGTTCGATCGCGCAAGCGATCTAGCCGCCACCGAACATCGATCGAATCTGCACGACAGCAGGCGACATGATGATCATGAAGAGCGCAGGCATGATCAGGACGCCCATGGCGACCACCATCTTGACTCCGGCCTCGTGGGCCAACTTCTCGGCGCGCTGCTTCCGCTTGATTCGGAGTTGTTGCGCCTGGAGCGAGAGCGTCCGGGCGATGCCCATGCCAAGTTCGTCAGCTTGCACCATCGCCGACGTAAAGGTCGTTACCTCGAGGAGCCCCACGCGATCGGCCATGCCGCGCAACGCATCACGCCGGCCACGTCCCATTTGCAGCTCCGCCAGAACGATGGCGAATTCATCCGAAAGCGCGTTGTCCCAGCGATTGACCACCTCAAGCATGGCACCATCCAGGCTAAGCCCGGCTTCGACACAGATGGTCAGCAAATCAAGTGCATCGGGCAGTGCTCGCAGGATCGAGTCGCGCCGGGCTTTGATCCGCCGCTTGATCCAAAAGGTTGGAAGGCGGTAGCCGAGGAAACCGAACGTGACGGTCATGACCAGCCCACGCAAGAGACTGTCTCCACGGAGGGTCAGCAACACCCCCACGATAAGCCCCGCGATGCCCAGCACGAATTTCGCGGCGACGAATTGGGCGACGCGCCAACCCATCGGGTTTCCGGCGTGCATGAGCTGTCGCGAGATGCGTTGCACCTGATTCGGCGGCAGGAGACGCGTGATGATGCCGGCGAGGACACGTGCTCCCCCCACCGCCAGTTCGCCGAAGAGCGAGCGCCCACCGGTAGCAGTTGGATCGCTGACCGCTCCACCGACAAAGAAGGCAAGCCGCGACTGACGTTCGCGCTGCGCCTGCACCAACGCCAGCCCACCGGCCGCGAGCAGCACGCCGAGCGCGACGAGTCCGCTGGTCTCATACGCTGTGTTCAGGCCGAGGACCGCCGATGATTCCCGCACCGGTGCGTCGGCGGCTGCATTCGTGCCGGACGAGCGCGTATAGGTCGGCGTCACGTAGTTGGTATCGGCGCTCGCGACTCCCTGTGGTGTTTGGGCAGTCAGCCGCAACGCGACCTTTGAGCCGATTGCCGCCGTCGCCGGGGAGCGGTAGTCGATCTCGTATCGGTTGCGCAGTTGATTGGACATCAACTGGAAGGCATAACCGATGTCCTGCGCCGTCGGCGCACTGTAGGAGCGCCCACCACTCTCGGCCGCGATCTGATCGAGCGCGTTCGCATCGATGTCGCTGCCGATCCCAATGGTGTAGACGCGGATGCCACTGTCATGAACCAGCGCCAGGGCGTGGACAAGGTCGATGGCGCTTTCGGTGTCCTGGCCGTCGGTCATGAGCACGATCGCCTTGCTGCCGTCGGCCGCCTTGGTTTGCTGCAACGCGAGATAGAGCGCATCGTAGATCCGCGTATTGCCCTGCGGCGTGAGCTGTTCGATCTTGTTGATGAGCGCCCCATGGTCGCTGGTGAACGGCGATCGCAGGGAGAACTCGCTGTCGAACTGAATCAGGCCAACGCGATCGATCGGCCGCATCTGGTTGACGAAGGCGGTCGCGGCTTCCTGAGCGCTCTGGATCTTTCCACTCTCAGCCATGCTCAGGCTGGTATCGAGAACGAGCATGACCGTCAGCGGAGTCGTGGTGGCTTGCAGGGCATCGCCGGAATCGACCGATTGCTGCCGGCCATTCTCGTACACGGCGAACGCGCCACCCGAAAGCCCGGTTATCGGCAGGCCGTCGGAACCGAGCGCCTCGACGGTGACTTTGACAGACGGATAGCTGGACGTGTTCACGTCGATCACGTTGAGCTGCGGTCCGCCATCTGCGCGCACATCCGGTGCCAGGCAGAAACTGAGCGCCAGAAGCGGCACGATAATGCTCAACAACCGACCGAGTCGAGCGAATCTGCGGGGAGGTGCAAACGCGATCACGCACGGCCTCCATCACGGATGAGCAATTCTTCGCTGTTCAGTCTAGTGGCCGAACCGCCGGCGGCCATGAGCGTTGCCCCCCTCGCACGTCAGGAAGAATCCCCCGCCGCAACTAGGGGTTCTCCTCGAAGCTACACGTTGATCCGTAGGATGCGGCGGGTGACCAGATTTCCAATGACGATCATCACGACGCCAAGCCCCGCGATAATGCGCTGGGGACCGGGCTGAAAGATCTGAGACATGTACTCGCGGTTGATGAGCAACAGCATCACGACCATGAAGAACGGTATGCCAGTAATGAGCCAGCCGGTCATGCTTTGTTGTGCGGTCAGTGTTTTGATGTCGCCACGAATCCGCTGACGGTCACGAACCGTCTCGCTCAACGTGCGGAGCACCGCCGCCAGATTTCCACCAACCCGAAACTGCACGCTGACAGCGCTCACCAGCATCCCGACATCGTCACTCGGCACGCGCTCATACATCCCGTTGAAAGCGTCCTCGTACGACATGCCGAGACTCGCATCGCGCAGTACCCGGCTGAATTCGGTCGAAAGTGGCGCGGGCATCTCCCGGCTGACTAGCTCGACAGCCGCCGTCAGGCTCGAGCCTGATTCGAGGCCGCCAACCATGATGTCGAGTCCATCCGCGAACAACTTCTCGAAGGCGTCGAGGCGCTTGCGCTGCCGGAAGGCGACGTACGGTGGGGCAAGCATGTAGCAGCCGACAAATCCTCCGACGCCACCGACCAGAAATGGAATCGTGCCTGCGCCACGCAACAGGGTGCTGCCGAGCAGCGCCCCGACCAGCGCCAGGATGAGCCGGATGAGGAAGAACTGCGTCGGTTTGACGTTCAATCCGGCGCGCACAAGGTCGATCCGCGTCGCCTGCACGTAGTCACGACGCGCGATTGCGTGATTCAGCCGCGTAGTCAGCGTCTCCTTCCAGCCGGCCTTCGGCTCGTCGACCGCTACGCTATCGATGGTGTGAAATCGGCCGATGAAGTGCGCCAACCGTACTTCGCGCGAGCGCGCGGCGAGACGCAGCACCATACTCACCGCAACCAACAGGACCGCACCGGAGACCATAACAGCGACGACGATCGGCTGATCCATATCGCGCTCTCCTAGGTTCGTCGAACAACACGGACGCCTTCGTCGACGACGTAGTCGTTCGTTCCGAAAACGGTCGAATGCAGGCGGATGCCGAGCGCCTCCAGCTTGGGAAGGAATCGTGGACGCAGCCCGACCGGTTGCAGCGACCCGAGTGCGCGCCGCTGTTCGACCCCGGTTTGTTGGAAGACGAAGAGGTCCTGCAACGTAACGACATCTCCCTCCATCCCCTGAACCTCGCTCACGCGAACGACCTTGCGCGTGCCATCCTGCATCCGTTCCTGATGGACTACGAGGTCGAGTGCCGCGACGATCTGCTCGCGAATCGCCCGCAGCGGCAACTCGGTGCCGGCCATCAAGACCATCGTTTCCAGGCGGGCAAGCGCATCGCGCGGGCTGTTGGAGTGGACGGTGGTCATCGAACCATCATGGCCGGTATTCATCGCCTGCAACATGTCGAGCGCTTCGGAACCGCGGACCTCACCGACGATGATGCGATCGGGCCGCATACGCAACGAGTTGATAACGAGGTCGCGGATCGTCACCTCTCCCTTCCCCTCGATGTTCGGTGGACGCTTTTCCAGCCGCACCACATGCCGTTGCTGCAACTGCAACTCTGCCGCATCCTCGATCGTCACGATCCGCTCGGTGCTCGGAATGAAAGAGGAGAGCACGTTGAGCAACGTCGTCTTCCCCGAACCGGTGCCGCCGGAGAGCAGGATATTCAACCGACCGCGGACGCACGCCTGCATGAACTCGACGAACTCGGGGGAGATCGTGCCGAACCCCACGAGATCGGCCACCTTCAGTGGATCTCGTGAGAATTTTCGGATGGTCATCGTTGGACCCAGCAGAGAGAGCGGCGGGATAATGGCATTGACGCGCGAACCGTCGGGCAAACGCGCGTCCACCATCGGCGAGCTTTCATCACAGCGCCGGCCGAGTGGGGCGATGATCCGATCGATGATGCGCTTCACGTGGTCGTCGTTGTCGAACTTGACGTCCGTTTCGTAGAGCAGGCCATCTCGCTCGATGTACACCTGATCGGGTCCGTTCACCATCACTTCGGTGATGGTGTCATCGCTGAGCAACGGATCGATCGGTCCATACGAGGTGATGTCGGCAATCACCGCATCAAGTAAGCGATTCCGCTCGACGCGGGGCAGCGGCACTTCCTCACCGGCCAGCGCGACATTGAAGACCTCTTCGATCTGCCGGCGAATGCGGGTCGTATCACTTTGAATTCCCGGGTCGAGTTCGACAATCACCCGTTGGAGCAGGCGCCCTCGGAGCTGTTGCAGGTCGGCCCGGAGCGTCGAGACGACCGCGGTTTGTGATTCGGCCGGAGGAACGACGCCGGCATCCGGTCTCTTCAGTTCGTCCGCCGGTGTGGGGCGTGGCACTGTGTAACGTGAGGCAACGGAAAAGGTCATCGATTGCTCCTCGCAACGGGGCGCCGCCCCTAACGACCGAACCGAATCCGTGAGAGCAGGCGGCGCTGCGGTTGGGTCGTCACCTCGACGGCGCGCTCCGGAGTCGCTGCAATGGCCGGATCACCGGCAAGGTTCAGTTGTCGGATTGGTAACGGCGCGACCGTTCGACTGTTGTTCTCGGAGCGCGCTTCGGTTGCCGGGTGTTGGTTGCGCTTCAGCTTGCGCGCCGACAACCCAGTGATCAATTCGGTCAACGACCAGATGCCGCCGGCGAACCGGCTCCGACGTTGTCCGATGACCGGCTCACCGGCATTCATCGCCGCGGGGACGGTGCGGCCGTCGCTCCCGATGGTCACGCTGATCGGAGCGTGGAGATGGGATTCGATGTCACCATCACCGATCGCGCCACGGCTCTTGCCGCGATTGAGGACGAGGTTGACCTTGTTGCGATAGCCGAAATCCCCGGCCAATCGCAGAAAGCGCGCGGCGTTTTTCAGCGACGGCAGCTCGGGCGTCGTAATAAGCAGAATTCGATCGGATTCTTCGAGTGCCGCCGATGTGACGGAATCGGGGAGCGAGCACGTATCGACGATGATGTAGTCGAACTGCTGGCGCATGACCTTCAGAATACGCGCGATATGTTCCCCCTCGATAACCTGAGCGCGCACGAAGTCGTCTGGTGCCAGAAAGACCCGGAGACCGCTGGCGTGATGCACCGCGGCGCGGTCGAGAAAGTCGCGGTCGAGCTCCTGCAAATGCGGCGTCAGATCGGCGAGGCTGCTGCGCGACATGAGGTTCAAGCTCGCCGCGACATCGCCGGAATAGAGATTTGCGTCGACGAGCGCCACTCGCCGCCGGGTCGCCTGCAGGGTCGCGATCGCCAGGTTGACGGCGATCACGGTGGCACCAACGCCGCCCTTCGCCCCATGCACGGCGATTACCTGCCCCTGCTCGACCTCAACGCCGAACTCCTTGGCCAGCGCGGCGCGTCGTCGCCGGTCACGCTCGAGGATACCGACCAGCGTATCGACCAGCTCATCACGCTCAACATCGGTCGGAAGCACCGTCCGCGCGCCGGCAAGGAGCACTTCACGGGCGCTGTCCGCCTGCTCCGTTGCCAGCAACACGACGATCGGTTTGCCATCCGATGCCGCATCGAGTCGCTCGACAACAGCGGGCAACCGGACTCCGGTGAGCGTCACCAGCAGGATATCCGGCAACAGGCTACGCACCTGCCGCAGTGCGTCGTCGAGATCATGGGCCGCGACGCTGAGATCGATATTCTCGTCGCGCAGAAGTGCGCGCAGCCGTTCGGCCTGGCCCTGGCCATCCTCCAGCAAGAGAAGACGCACCCTGCTCCCCGAGTTACCGCTCATCGTGGCGTTCCTTTCCTCATACGCGGCGAGCTTCATCAATCGAGAATCGTGGCGCGTCTACGGAAGCGGTCCCGGACGCTGGAAGTTGAACCGGCCGAAGAGACGATCGATGGTGACGGGATCGGTCGTGACCGGTTGGGTATCACCCGGAGCGCGCAACGCAAGATCAACCACGCCGCCCGAATCTTTGGCGTATTTGAGGACGAGCGCGTCCTGCGGGTTGACGGAAACGATCACCGCGCCCTTGGCGGCGTTGTTGGTACTGCCGGCTGTCGTCGCGCTGGAGCCACCATCGCCCGAATCACTGGCGGCTTCACCCACCGCGAGCACTTCGACGTTTTGGAGCGTCGTCTGCGTGACCGGATTCTTGACGTTGGCGCCTGCATCCGGTGGCGTCGCCGCGCCCTCGGCGGTATCGAGTTTGATCTCGACGAGATCGATCGTGAGCAGGATATCGACATGATCGCCCGCTTTGATGGCGCCATTGCTACTCATCAAATCGGTCATCGGCAGCGCGACGGCTTCCATGCCCGCGGGAACCGAGAGCGACAGATTGCCGGCACGCAACGTTTCGGAAAGCTGGTTGGACAGAACGATCTGGCCCTTTGTGATCTGTGTGGTGGTGAATTTCCCGATCGCGTCATCCGGTGAAGCAATCGCGCCATGAGGAACGAAATCGGTCGGGAAGGCCTGCATCGTCAGGCCATCGGCGGTGACGGCCGAGCCGTCGGGGATGTCCCGGGACGCCATCACTACCAGGACTTGCGGTACCTGCGCGGTACGATCGGCTTTGGCCTGACGCGCCATGGCGAAGACACCCAGACCAGCCGCGAGCGCGAGCGCGATGCCGACCATCATGATTATTGTCGCTGCCCGTTTCCGCATCCCGTTCCTCCGTACTTCCGAACGATCGACGGTGCGCCCGCCTCTGGCTTCAGTCTAGGGATGAGTCCTGTCGCTGTGATGAGTGCCTTCCGCCAGCGCTCGAGGGGGAAGATCGCCCCCAGCACGCTAGGGGTAATTCCCACCCCGCAGTTGCTGAACCGTCGTTGACATGCGGAACTGCTCGACATTAGGAACCAAGACGCACCACGTTGCCGAAGATACCGGGCCCCAACGTGCCGAAAGCCGGGCAGTTCTGCGGAACATAGTTCGGAGGATCGGCCGGGCTGATCACGAGTCCGATGACTTCCGAGCTATTCCATCCGGGTGGGTTGCTATAAATCCGAA
>CALAGB010000381.1 GCA_937891245.1 uncultured Thermomicrobiales bacterium
TGGCAGTTGAATCGATCTATATCAAACTCTGCATGTTCGACAAGGCGCGTATCGCGCTGGAATTCGAACACCAACTCAATCGCTTTGCCATCGAGAACCGCCTCAAGACCCGCATGGCGGCGGGTAAGATCCTGATGACTGATCTCCATACACCGATCACGCCGGTCGAACTCGTCGACCTCTACAAGCTCTTCATCGCGATCCAGAACAACAAGTTCTCGAAAATGTTCGAGCCGGTGGTGGCGCAGGGCCTTATGGAAGGGCTCTACCTTCACACCGACGCCGAATTCCGGCAGATGATGCGCATGTACGAATTCTACGAAATCGAGGGCCTTCTCCTCTTCGACATGTTCAAGGGCGAGAAGAATACCGCGAACGTACGCCAATAAACTGAACGCGCCCCCGGGTCTGCAACAATGTAATAGACATGGCACCCGCCCCACCGGCTGAAACGGTGTGCGCATTTTGTGAGATGTGCCAGCAGTCGCTCCGAAGAGTCTACCGACTGCTGGCGCATTAGCCGGTTCGGAATCTCAACCGAGCCGATTGCTCAGGAGTCGCGCCGGAAGATGGCCTGCGGCAGGAACGCGGATACGAGCCAGTTTGGTGCATCCACGACTTCGCTGATGCGCAGATCCACCGCGACACTCGCGAGCGCGTAGGCATCCTCACGGCTGAGCCCGGCACTGGCTTGGAGATGCTCGATCTGATAGCGAACCGACTTACGTGCCGCCTCGAGAAGATCGGGCGCGTAGCCGGTGGTTACATAGTATCCCTGAGCGTCCGCTTCGGGGGTCGGTGGGCCGGAGAGGATATAGCGCGGTTCCGCGAAATTGAGGCTCTTGTGCAGATGAAAGCGGACGGCGATCGTCATTGGTGATTCAATCGCGGTTCCGCAGACTTCACCGTCGCCCTGGGCGGCATGCGTGTCACCGACGGAAAAGAGCGCACCATCGACCCAGACCGGCAAAAGGAGCCGGGCACCGCGCGTCAGGTGGCGAATATCCATATTCCCACCGTTCTGTCGTGGCGGAACGATGGAATGGAGTCCCGGTTCCGGCAAGGCGACGCCAATTGTCCCCGGGAACGGCTTGATCGGGATCTCGATGCCCGGCAAAAACTCCGCTCTCCCATCCGAGAGATCCCAGATCTTCAGATACGGCTCCGGAAACTCATCGGCCAGCAGACCGAATCCGGGGATAATCGCCGTCCAACCCCATGCAGCGGGTCCGAAATCCAGGATTTCCACTTCAAGAACGTCGCCTGGCTTTGCCCCTTTAATGAAGACCGGTCCGCTGACCGGGTTCAGGTGTGTGAAATCCAACGAGCCAACGTCTGCCGTTGTTGACTGCCGGTGCAGCTGTCCACCGGACGCGTCAACGACGTCAAACTCGACGACGGTCCCCGGCTCGACTTCCATTACCGGCTGAAGCGAGTTGTCCCATCCGAAGTGATGTTGATGTACCGTGTGCTGATGTCCAAGCATCGCTGTACTCCCTCTCATGAGACGGTTCCGTAACCATCCATCCTACCGGCATTCGATCGGGGGCGTTCGGCCCCGATCGCCGCGCCCTAATGTTCGATGCCACGAACTCGGTTCGTGGTGGAGCATTCCCTTCGATCCGCTGAGTGTGCCCTGTCGAGGTTCAGCGCAATGATGCCATCGCCCGGTCCGTGCAGCGCGGCTGGTCCTAATATCGCGCCGGAGCGCTCGCTTGTTGACACTGTACTAGTTATCAGTTATCATTCCGCCAGTCAAGAGATCCTACGAACAACACGTGCCAGGAGAGAGACTGATGGCGACGAGCCTCAACCAGCTCAGCATCAGCACGCTCGCAGACGAATGTCATCAAGCGATCAAGCGAGCGATTCTCAATCTCGACTTGCAGCCGGGTGCGCCGATCGACGAGGGGCAACTGGCTGAACAACTTGGGATTAGTAAGACCCCCGTGCGCGAGGCGATCGCCCGGCTCACCGGTGAAGGATTCGTCGTACCGGGGCCAGGTCGACGGAGTTCGATCGCCCCGTTGTCGGTTATGGCAACACGGGAAATCTTCGAAGTTCGGATTCTGCTCGAATCCTCGGTCGCGCGCTTTGTCGCGCCGCGGTTGACCGATGAGGATCTGGCGCAACTCGAACAAGCGCTGGAAACGACCGATGAGGCGCTACGGACCGATAACCTCTATGAGTTCGTCATGAGCGCTCATGAATTTCATTCGCGTCTGGTGGATTGTGCCGCAAATAGTCACCTGTCGAAGATCGCGGCCAAGCTCTTCGATCACACCAAGATGATCACGTCGGCGATCTATCGCTCGGAACAGGAGGCTGCACAACACCAATTGTCGCAGAGTGGTATCGAAAATCATCGCGCGATTCTGGCGGCGCTGAAGCAACGAGACGGGGAACTAGCCGCTTCATTGCTGACTCGCGACATCCAGACGTATCTGGATGCGATCAATACCGACGAGATCCAACGCGCGTTTGAACGGTTGAGCTATCGGCCTGGTGGAGCATCCTAGTCGTTCCCGGCGCCTGGGTTGTCGCCCCGCACTTCCGTTCGAACATCATCAAGTTCTGACCATTCGCTGAGGCTTTGGGTTGTAGTGGCGAAACGATCGAGTCACGAGGAGGGTAGGATGGATACGTTTGTCAGCTTTGGCGGCGCCCTGACGCGGCGTCGCCTCTTGCGGCTGTTCGCGGTCGGTGGTGTGTCGACCATGGCACTCCCGACGCTGCTGGCCGCCTGTGGGAGTGACGACGACTCCGCGGCAACGAACACGAACTCCGAAACACCGGCGACCGGCTCAACGGGCAGCGACGCGACCAGTGCAAGCACCAGTTCCAGCACCAGCTCCAGCACTCCGGCAGCTGGTTCAACACCGGCTGCGGCGGCGACCACCACCGGCGGATCGGGCGGTGCGGCCCCAACTGGTACGGTGACGGTCGCTCTCGGCCCGGAAATCACCGATCTTGACTCAACCATTCAGAATGGTATTCTCGCCTTCGACATCGCCGTTCATATGATGGAACCGCTCCTGTTGCGTGGGGAGGATCTGCAGCCAGCGCCATTCCTTGCCGAAGAAGTGAGCCATCCGGACGACACGACGATTCGCATCAAGATCCGCGACGGCGTGAAGTTCCATAATGGCGATCCGCTGACGGTTGAGGATGTCGTCTTCACCATTCAACGCGTGAGCGGACCGGACAGTAAGTCGACCCATGCGCCGTATACGAAAGCCATACAATCCGCTTCCGCCGTTGACGACCGGACCGTTGAGATCAAGCTCTCCGAGCCGGATGTCACCATTCTCGGGCGTCTGTCGCTCATCCCGATTGTCCCGAAAAAGGTGGTCGAGGAGCTGGGTGATGAGGGCTTCAACTCCAGCCCGGTCGGCACCGGCGCCTGGAAGTTCGTCGAGTGGAAGAAGGGGCAAGGCGTGACGATGGAAGCCTTCCCCGACTACTGGCGCGAACAGCCGAAGATCAAGACGGTCGTGTTCAAGGGCATTCCGGAAGATGCGACTCGCGTCGCCGCGCTGCAGACTGGCGCACTCGATATCGCGACCAACGTCCCGACGCAGTTCGTGCCGCAGCTTGAGAAGTCGAACAAGATTCAGCTGTTGACCGCCAACAGCCTGCGCGGCTTCTTCGTCATCCTCAACACCCACAAACCGCCGTTCGACGACGTTCGCGTGCGCCAGGCGATGAACTACGCCATCGACAAGACGCTCATCACCAAAGGCGTGCTCGACAGCTACGGCACGCCGATCAGCCAGCCATTCGGGCCGGAAGTGTTCGGCTACAACCCCGACCTCGAAGGGTATTACGACTACGATCCGGAGAAGGCGAAGCAACTGCTGGCGGATGCCGGTCATGCCAGTGGCCTCGAACTCGACTTCTATGGTCCGTCCGGGCGCTATCTCAAGGACACCGAGGTCGAGCAGAACATCGCCGGGCAGCTGGAGAAGATCGGCATCAAGGTGAACCTGCATCCGACCGAGTTCGATACGCTCTACCAGAACTACATCCTGCAGAAGGTGAATCCGGATGCCGACATGCTGTTCTGGAGCAACGCGAACAACACCGCGGATGCCGACTACAACCTGGCGCTCAACGTCAGTTCGACCGGTCAGAACCTTTACTGGAATACGCCGGAACTCGACGCCGCGATCATCGAGGCTCGGACGATCATCGATGTCGAAGAGCGGCGTGCCAAGTATCACTCGATCCTGAAGACGATCGTCGAGGCCGCCCCCTGGATCTTCCTCTATGTTCCGGTGGACGTTTACGGCGTCTCGTCGAATCTCAAGGACTGGAAGCCGCGGTCGGACGAGCTGATCTATCTCTATGGGCCATCGCTTCAAGGATGAGGGCTCCTGATGCAGCGATACGTTATCCGCCGAGTCTTGCATGGAATCATCGTCCTGTTCGGCGTCACGCTGGTGACCTTCTTCCTTGTGCGCCTGACGGGAGACCCGGCGGCGGCGATCCTGGGGTCGGAGGCCACGCCGGAGGCGATTGAAAAGCTCCACCAAGAGATGGGGCTGGATGACCCGATGGCGGTGCAATACGTTCGCTATCTCGAATCGCTCGCGCACGGTGACTTTGGCGACTCGTTCCTGTACGGGCAGCCAGCGTTCTCGTTAGTGCTCGAGCGATTCCCCGCGACCTTCGAGTTGACGGTCGCGGCGCTCGCAGTCAATCTCGCGCTCTCGTTTCCGCTGGGAATCCTCTCGGCCGTGAAGCGGGATTCGTTGCTCGACCGTGCCAGCGCGATCTTTGTCTTTGGCAGTCAGGCGATGCCGGTCTTCTGGTCCGGCATCCTTGGCATCATGATCTTCGCGGTGACGCTTGGCTGGCTACCCGCATCGGGGCGCGGGGGTATTTCCTACCTGATCATGCCGGCCGTCGTTCTCGGTCTACATTCAGCGGCGTATCAAACGCGGCTGCTCCGCTCCGCCATGCTTGACGTGCTGAACCAGGACTTCGTACGTACGGCCCACGCAAAAGGGCTTGCGCAGGTCAAGGTCATCGTGCGCCATGCGCTGCGGAATGCGCTGATACCGGTCATCACCGCCACCGGTGTTCAGTTCGCGGCGCTGATGGGCGGCGCGGTCGTGACCGAGGCGGTGTTCGATTGGCCGGGCATGGGAAGCCTGGCCGTACAGGCCATCTATAGCCGTGATATTCCACTCGTGATGGCTGTCACCTTCGTATTCGCGATCATCATCCTGGTCGTCAACCTCCTCGTCGACCTGTCATACGGGGTTGTCGATCCTCGGATACGACTCGACTGAAGGGACTACACGGATTGGACGCCATCGATCGCGATCTGAGCGGAGGAAAGGCCGAAGGGTTGCAGCCCGAGCCGTCTGCCGAACGCCGGCTGGGCACCGCGGTACGCCGGCGACCCAACGGCTTCGTGCGCATGGCTCGCAACCGGAAGGCGCGCGTCGGCGTCATCATGCTCGCTATCATCGTCCTGAGCGCGCTCGGTGCTTCTCTCTTCTCCCCGGCTGCACCGAACGAGCAGGACGTTCTGAACAAACTCCATCCACCCGCGTGGCAGTCCGGCGGCAGCTGGTCACATCCGCTCGGCACCGACCAGCTTGGGCGTGACATGCTCGCGCGCGTATTGTATGGCGGGCGGATCTCGCTTGCCGTCGGAATAACGGCCACCGCGGCGGCCTCGGTGCTCGGAATTATCCTCGGCGTACTCGCCGGTTACTTCGGCCGCCAGGTCGATACCGTCATCATGCGACTCGTCGACATCCAGATGGCGTTCCCGTCGATCTTGCTGGCGCTGGCCGTCATGGTGATTCTCGGTTCGGGCTTTCGCAATCTTGTGCTCGTGCTCGGCGTTACGAGTTGGGTCTTTTTCGCTCGTATCGTTCGCGCGGATGTCCTCAGCCTCCGAAGTCGCGATTTCGTGGAAGCAGGACGGGCGATCGGCGCGACGCACTTCCGTCTGATGTGGCGCTATATCGCGCCGAATCTCGTGGGAACGATCACCGTCGTCGCGACCCTGACGATCGCGCGCACGGTCATCTCGGCCGCCTCACTCTCATTTCTCGGCGTCGGTATCCCGCCACCGACAGCAAGCTGGGGCGGCATGCTCGCTGAATCACGTCAATATCTCTCGGTCGCCTGGTGGACGGCGACGATGCCAGGGCTGGCGCTGATGGCGCTTGTGATTGGGGTGAATCTACTCGGCGACGCGCTGAGAGACGTGCTCGATCCGCAAATGGATAGTAACAACCCGTAGCGGTTGGAAAGGAAAAGGCATGCCCAGTTTTCCACCACCATTGACCTATCGGCCTCCGGTCGTCGGGACACATTGGGTCGCATCGACGGGGCATTATCTCGCGACGATGGCAGCGGTGCGTATCCTCGAAATGGGCGGTAATGCCATCGACGCCGGAGTCGCGGCCGGCATGTGCATCAACGTCCTGCAACCGGATATGACGAACATCGGCGGTGTCGCGCCGATCGTGCTCTACGATGCGACCGAGGGCGCCGCCCATACGATCAGCGGACTCGGCACCTATCCGGCCGCGATCTCGCGGGAGTTCTACATCTCGAAGTGCAACGGCGATATTCCGCCGGGGGTTCTGCGTAGTGTGATGCCATCGGCGATCGACGCCTGGATGACGGCGCTTCGCCTGTACGGCACGATGACGTTCGCCGAGGTCGCGGCCCCGGCCATCGCGCTCGCGGAAGACGGCTTCTCGGCATATTACTTCTTCTGCGAAAATACCGAGGATGACGCCGAAATTCTCACCCAGTGGCCGACGACGGCAGAGATCTACCTGCCGGGTGGACGCGCCCCACGCGTCGGCGAGCGTTTCGTCCAGCGCGATCTCGGAACGATGCTGCGCATGCTCATCGAGGCCGAGCAGGGCGCCGCCCACCGTGGCCGCGAGGCCGCGATCCAGGCCGCGCGCGATCGGTTCTACAAAGGCGACATCGCCGAGCGCATCGCCGATTTCTTCGCGGAACAGGGCGGACTGCTTACGCTTGACGACCTCAAGGCGTTCAGCGTCGAAGTCGAGGATCCGGTCACAATCGATTATCGTGGTTACACGATCAACGCCTGCGGACCCTGGTGTCAGGGACCGGTTGTGCCGGAGGCGCTCAAGATTCTTGAAGGGTACGACCTCGCGTCGCTCGGCCAGAACTCCGCCGATTCCGTTCACCTCATCGCGCAGGCGCTTAACGCGGCGTTCGCCGATCGTCATCACTACATCGGTGATCCCCGCTTCGTCGATGTGCCGATCCAAGGGCTTACGCACCCCGATTACGCCGCGGAGTGGCGTGATCGAATCAGCCGGGAGAAGGCATTCCCGGGGATGCCGGAGCCGGGAAATGCCTGGAAGTACCAACCCAACGGTGGTGCCTCACGGGCGCGGGCATATACGGCGCCATCACCACTCTCGGCGCGCACCGAGCCGGATACCAGCTATCTCTGTATCGTCGACGAGGCGGGCAACGCCTTCTCGGCCACGCCGAGCGACGGTGTCTCCGGATCGCCGGTCATTCCGGGGCTCGGCTTCATCGTTTCCGGCCGAGGGAATCAGGCCTGGCTCGACGCGGACCATCCGGCCGCGATCGAACCGGGCAAGCGTCCACGCCTGACGCCGAACCCGGGACTCATCCTGAAGGATGGGAAGGTCTACGCGCCGTACGGCACGCCGGGTGGCGACGTGCAGCCGCAGGCAATGACACAGCTGGTGGTGAATCTCATCGACTACGGCATGGATCCTCAAGCCGCGGTCGAGGCGCCACGGCGTGCCAGCTACAACTACCCGGCGACGGAT
>CALAGB010000382.1 GCA_937891245.1 uncultured Thermomicrobiales bacterium
CGCTGGCTGGTTTGTTACTCCTCAACGGTCACGGCCAAGTCGCGCTGCTCGAGAATGCCGAAACCTAAATCATTACGAGCGCGACATTCATTCTATTGCAACTGCCGCGGCGCGCGCGCCAGCACGATGCATCGCAAAGTGGCTGGATCGATGAAACGTTATCCGGCTTTCGCGCCATCTTCGGCGGTCGCCAAAACCGTCTCGGGGCGATCACGCTGACGTCGGCTGGACTTTGCGCCTTCAATGGAGCCTTTTGGACGCTCTCGATCGTGCTGGCAATGAAGACATGGCACATCGGCAGCCAGGGCGCCGGGTTCGTGACCGGAGCATTCGGTGTCGGCGCGGTGATCGGTGGGCTCCTGGTCGCCTCGCTGACGCGCCGCTTCGAGATCTCACGCGGTTACACGCTCGCCATGTTCGGCAGTGTCGGGATCATCGCCCTGCTTGGAATCAGCCCGAGCGGGCCAGCACCGTTCGTGCTGGCGGTCTTCCTCGGCTCATTCGACATGTTCAATCAGGTAACGAGTGACACAATGATTCAGACGCTTGCACCGCAGGAGATGCTCGGACGCGTCTTTGGCGCCTTCACCTCCGTCATCACCCTCGCCATGCTGGCCGGCGCGCTGATCACCGGCCCGCTCATCGCGCTCGCCGGCCCGCGCGCAACGACCGTCGCCTTCGCCGCCATCGCGCTCATCGTTCTGGTGAGCCAGCTATCGGCCCTGAGCACAGGTGTCGAGGACGTCGACCCGGAGCCATCGCTCTTGCAACTGAGCGAGCCGCTCTAGCGTCACTGACGACGATGGGGACCGCCTTTATAGCGGTCCCCATCGTCGTGCCGCTCCGCGCACGAATCGATCTGGGTGAAGATGCGCGAGGCAGCGCGGACATGCGGCACTTCCAGTGATCAACCTAGGTCAACCATGAACCGCAACTGCACGCCGTAAGGCCGAGATAGGTGGCGGGCATGTTGCCATCGCAAAAGGAGTCATATTGAGTGCCCGCGACGCAGTTACATAACCCGGTGTCGTCGTCGATATTCGAGAGCTTCATGAGTTGATCGGGTTGGCAGCAGCCACCCCAGGTAACGCCAGTCGCGAACGATGAAGGTGGTGTCTGGGTACCGGGAGCCAAACAGTACGCACCCTTCGAGTGATCCGGCAAGGTTACCTGCGGGCAACATCCATCATCGCAGCAAGCGTAATTACTGTCATCCGCGCAACAATCGCCATTCGAGCAGGACACTCCCGTGCAGGTACAGTCCGCCTGGCAAACGCCATCGCAGCAGACGTTGCCGCCGCCGCAGTCGCTGTTGTTGTCCGCATTGACACAGGTTCCGCTGTTGGGGTCGCACGTCTGGCAGGTGCCGCACTTCACGCCGGCACATTTGCTCGTACACTGGCAGGTGAGCGGGTCCTGCGACTCGCCACTCGGGCACTCGATCGGCGTGCACTCACACTGACAGGTGTCAATGCTGAATTCGCGACCAAACGAGCATTGCGTGCTCACACACTGCTGCCCGCAACACTCCATGTTCGAACCACAGCTTGTCCCCACCGGGGCCGAGAGACAGATCGAGACACACTGGCAGGTGATCGGATCTTGTGTCTGGCCATCGGGGCAGGTGATCGGGGTGCATTGACAGGCACAGCTGTTCAGATCGAACTTCTTGCCGTCAGGGCAGGCTTCACTCATGCAGTGCTGGTTACAACATACCTGCTCGGGGCCACAACTCAGCCCATTCGCCTGCCCATCGCAGACATCGCAGAGACAGGTGTTTGGATCGGGTGGTCCGCCCTGGCATGCCGGAATGCACAGGTGCTGGCAGCAGACCTGCCCGCTGCCGCAATTGAGCGGCTGGCACTCGCCCCCGAGACACGTCTCGCAGCCCGTGCAGGTATGACCACAGGCCCCACAGTTGTTGTTGTCCGTCTGGGTGTAGACACATTGATTCCCGCAGTAGGCCTGGTCATCCTCGCACTGACACTGCCCATCGACGCAGGCATGACCCTCGGGACAGGCATGGCCGCACCCGCCACAGTTGTTCGGATCGGTGTCGAGATCGACGCATTGATCGGTACAACAGGTGCCGTCGTTCCCGAAGCAACCGCCGTTGTGCTGGCATTGCTCGCTGAGCGCTTTGGACGCTAAGTAGCAGTTCGAGCGGCAGTAGGCTTTGATTCGCGGGTCGCGTGTACGCCGAAGCGCGCCGCTGACGGCGCAGCCCTCGACGCAGGTGGTGAAGAACTGAGACACCTTGCGTTCGCACGCCCGGACACTGCAACCGCTCCCTGGGGCAGCATCCACAACCGCCGGCTCGACTGACCGACCAACCACGGCAGCCAGCACGCCACCAAGCACGCCTTTGAGCACCTGACGGCGCGAGGTCGCGGCGCCGAGCGCGCGCGTCCAGGCGTCAAACCGACGCTCTTCCATGACCCAATCTCCCCACGCTGGAGAGGCACGGAGCTACCCGGGGGTCATGGCAGATGGTGACATGCCGGCGCTCTGAAACGTCAAGACTCGGGGGTATGTTCGTGTCTCAAACGATCTTTGACTTAACTGTATCCACTGTCATTAGAATACGCATTGATTCAGCATCTGTCAATGATCGCGCACGGAGGGTCAGTCGGATGTGAGACGCCGCTAAACGCGCTCGCTCTTCGCACTCATCGTAGCACGCTTGCGCGCTTTGGCGCGTTCGTCCTGAGTCAGCAGGCGCTTGCGGAGCCGGAGATGCTTGGGAGTCACCTCCAGCAGTTCATCGTCTGCCAGGAAATCGAGTGCTTGTTCCAGGCTGAGCACCGTCGGCGGCGTTAGGCGAACCATGATATCTTCGGTGCTGGAACGCATATTGGACAGCTTCTTGGCGCGACAGACGTTGACCGGCAAGTCGCCCTGGCGCGGGTGCTGCCCGACGATCATTCCTTCATACACCTCGGTCTGCGGCTCGATAAACGTGATGCCGCGCTCCTGCGCATTCGACAGACCGTGCGTCAGCGCGGTGCCGCTTTCCGTCGCGACCAGCGCACCGGCGCGTGTCGAGGCGATTGCTCCATGCCACGGCTCGTAGCCGATCAGCCGCGAGCCCATCGAACCGTTCCCCTTGGTGGCGGTAAGCAGACCGTTACGCAGGCCAATCAAGCCGCGCGTCGGGATGGCGAACTCGATGCGCACGTTGCCGCGGCCGTCATTGACCATATCGAGCATGCGGGATCGACGAGCACCGACCAACTCGGTCACGGTGCCGATGAACTCCTCGTTCGTGTCGATGACCAGATGCTCGACCGGCTCCATCACTTGGCCGTCGATCTCTTCGGTAATCACCTCGGGGCGCGAAACCTGGAATTCGTATCCCTCACGTCGCATCGTCTCGATCAGAATCGAGAGATGCAGTTCACCTCGACCCGAGACGGCGAAGACGTCCGGTACGTCGGTCGTTTCTACGCGCAGCGACAGGTTCGTCTCGAGCTCGCGGAAGAGTCGTTCACGCAGTTGCCGCGACGTCGAAAATTTCCCTTCGCGGCCGGCGAGAGGCGATGTATTGACTCCGAAGGTGAGCTTGAGCGTCGGTTGCTCGATCTCCATCGCCGGGAGCGCCTCCGGTGCTGCCGGATCGGCGAGCGTGGCACCGATTTTCGCGTTACCGACGCCGGCCAGAGCGATGATATCGCCGACTTCCGCTTCGGTGACCTCGCGTTGCCCGAGCCCCTCAAACTTCGCGAGATAGGTGACGCGCTGATCGGTCTCCTCGCCGTCCGGGCCAAGGTGCGCGACGGTATCACCGGTGTGGACACGCCCGCGATGGATGCGGCCGATGATGATGCGTCCCCGGTGCGGATCGTAATCGAGCGACGCGACGAGCATCTGGAACGGCTCATCCGCATCGCCTTCAGGCGCCGGAATTTCGGAGACGATCGTGTCGAGCAGCGGTCGCAGATCGGGCGCGAGTCTATCCGGCGTCAATCCGGCCCGGCCTTCACGGGCAATCGTATAGATCACCGGGAAATCGAGCTGATTGGCGTCGGTAGCAAGATCGAGAAAGAGATCCTGCGTCCGCGAGACAACCTCTTCGGGCCGGGCAGCCGGGCGATCGATCTTATTGACGACGACAACCGGTCGCAGCCCGAGCGACAACGCCTGCGCCAGGACCGTCCGCGTCTGCGGCATCGGACCTTCGACCGCGTCGATCAGCAAAAGACAGCCATCGGCCATATTAAGCACGCGCTCAACCTCACCACCAAAATCGGCGTGACCGGGGGTGTCGACGATATTGATCTGAATATCGCCGTAGCGAATCGAGGCGTTCTTGGAAAGAATCGTGATGCCGCGCTCGCGTTCGAGGTCGTTGACGTCGAGGATCAGCTCACCGGCGGCGTCCGGATCGCGAAAAATGTTTGACTGTTTAAGCATTCCGTCGACCAACGTCGTTTTCCCGTGGTCGACATGAGCAATGATAGCGATGTTTCGCAAATCGTGACGCACGCTGACTCCTCAATGACCGGAATGGGTTCGCTTCTGCCGAACGAAGCGCAACATCTAACTCTACCAAATCGAACAAGACTTATTGATGATTCCGGCTGGGAAATGGGTGGTGAAATCGACGATCTTGGCAGGGGCATCGCGTCAACGACGCGCACCGTGGGCCACGGCGTTTTTGATGATGGTCGACGCTCTCCACACTTCGGCCGGATCGTCACCTGGTTTTCCCAACTTCCCCTGGTCGAACGGCCGCATGTTCTAGGGCCGCTATCGTTGCGTGGCTCCGAACTCTCAATTAGAATACATAGTACGAACAGGCCATGCTCAATCCGGTTCGACACCCCGTACGCTGGTCGCACAGTCCCTCAGTTCTTGTGGCATGTTGGAGCGTGCTTCACGCGGAAGGATGATATATGGACTCAGAGTACGATAAGGTCGCGAAGGCCATTGCGACGAATGTACCTCGGCGCAAACTTTTGAAGCTCCTGGCCGGCGGTGTCGTGGCGGCAGTGGGCGGAACGATCGCGGGCGGCGCGGCTTCGGCAAAGCCTGGCGGCTTTTATTACGAACAGTACACCTGGGTGTGTGAGCCGGAGATCAATCCGGTCATAAATGTCGGTGACGTGAGCAATCAGGTCATCGACAACGGCGAGGACTGCCACCTGGAGGTCTCCTACGGTCGTGCGACCCCTTGGTGGTCCGCCTTCTACCCCGGTCGACAACCGGCCGGCTTCGGCGTGAACGGCAGCTACCCGTTCTAGATTCACCGGCTCGCAGGCGGCCGAGCATGGCCCTTCGCCGGGTGAGTCGGATCCGTCGATTTTTGGTGAGCGTGGCGCGACGATACATTCGGTGGAGCGAATCGTCGTCGCGCGCTTTGCGTGCGTGCGCGACGCACGGACGTGCATAACTCCCAACCGATCGCAGAGATGAACAGGATGAACATGCGGTGATCTCGCGCAGACGCGAGCGGCAGATCATGGGGGCCACGCTCGGTCTCGCCTCACTGGCGATCACCGGCCTGAGTTCGCTCCTCTTTCAGGTCACCAAGCGCCATGGTGAGACGCTGCTCGAACTTGAGAACCGTCCGTCCGTATCGGTCAAAACGCCCGAGCCCCCGACACCCGATAAAGCGACCGTGCTCATGCAACGCGGTGCGCCGGCCGGTTCGGTCGGCATGAATTTCGAACTGCCCAGCCTCGACGGCACCAACCTCACGCTAACCCTTCTGCGCGGCAAACGGACGCTCTTGATCTTCATCGCACCGGATTGCCCGCACAGTGCCGCCCTGCTTCCGGAGTTGGCGAAGGTGCCGCACGACCCGGCGGGCGATTTGCACATCGCGATCATCTCAACCGGCGATCCACAGGCCAACCAGGAATTGGCGGAACGCTCGGGCATCGACCTCCCGTATCTCCTTCAGAAAGATCGTGAGGTTGCCGATCTTTACTACGCACCCGAGACGCCAATGGCGTATCTCATCGGTCCCGATAATCTCACCGAGATCGATCGCGTCGATGGTGCGCAGGCGATTCTCGGCGTCGCCTATTCGGCCGCGGCCAACGCCGTCACGCCGCCGGATGCGGGCCGCCGGCCGCTGCCACCAGCAGCCCGCGAGGGTGATAATCCGCTGAAACGCAACGATCTCTTGCCACCCTTCAGCGCCGAACGACCGCATCTGTCGCCCTTGACCCAACGGGATCTAACTGGGCGCCGCACACTCGTCTTCATGTTCGATCCGTACTGCGCACCCTGTCGCGAACTGTTGTCGGATTTTGCACGTGTGCACAACGATCCGCGACAGCCCGACGTCGTCATGATCTCGCGGCGCGATCCGGCTGCGACAAGCGCGCTGGCGGCCGAGCTCGGTCTAACTTACCCGATCGCATTTCAGGGTAACTGGGAGATTTCGCGAGCGATCGGCGCGCGCGTCTTTCCGGCTGCCTTCATCGTCTCGGAATCGCTGACGCTCGAAACGGACATCGTGGTCGGACTCCAGTCGATTACCGACCTGCATCGACAGCTCCGCCAGGAGCAGCGTACTGTCATGGGTCGCCGCCTGGTTTCACTGGCGGCGCTGTTGCAACGACGATGAAGCGGAGCGGTCACGATGGAGCGCATTAGTCAACCTCTCGTCTCGGTCGTCCTCACCACCCGGGACCGGCCGCGCTTTCTTGCGATCGCCCTGCGCGCCTACGCCGAACAGACGTACCCGAATCGCGAACTGATCGTCGTCGATGACGGCACCGAGTTCCCGGTCGATGAACGGACCGTGCGTGATCTCGATGGGCGGCTCGTTCGCCAGCCGAGCGGCGCGACGATTGGGACCAAGCTCAACGCCGGCGTCGAAATCGCGCGGGGGCCGATCTGCCAAAAAATGGACGATGACGATTGGTATGCGGCGAACTTTCTTGAGACGATGGTCAACACGCGCCTGCGCCATCAAACCGATTACTGCATTCCGGTCATCACCTTCGTGATGCCGTTCCTCTTTTTTGAACTCGCAGCCTGGGAAGTCCGTCGTTCCATACCCAACAACGTGCCGGGCGCGACACTGATGTTCGATCGTGATGACTGGCGGGATCAACCGTTTCGAAACCTGGCCCAGGATGAAGACGTCTGGTTCTTCCGCGATCACCGGCGCAGAGGCAGCGGCTTCACGCCGATCGTCGATATCGATATCTTTCTGGCGGTACGGCACCATGGTGTCAGCGGCGACCGGGGCCATACCTGGATTCATCAGCACGGACGTCAGACATTGGAGCAGTATCTGCAATCGCGGCCGCTCCACGAACATCAACCGGTCGATCTCCTGCCACCCTGGGCACTGCAGGCGTACCGCGCCATCCGTGCCGATATGCTGCTGCGAAACCTCGCCGAGGAGCGGAACGATTACAAAGGATCAGGCTCGTGAAGACGAGTGCGCAGTCCGCCGAACGAGCGGAACTGCCGGCTCTCGCGTTGCTCACCGGCGGAGGCGACGTTGACCGCGCGTTGAACCGGCTTGGCGCGATCCTCCCGACACTGCCACCCTGGGAAGCGCCCCCGGCCGAAGCGGGCATCCTACTCTGCGCGCTCGCCGCTGTGCGACCGGATGTGCTCGGCGAGGAGATCGTGGCGCATCTGGCGAGCGTGTTCGAGCGCGCGGATCTCAGCCGCACCGGGCAACCCGCCGTCGATGAGGCATTCCAGTTGCTCAGGTTGCTCATCGGCAGTCCCGCGCACTTGACGCTCCCGGAACTGATCGATCACGTTCTCCGCGCGACGAATCTCCACCCGCGCTGGTTCTGGAAGGCGGTCGAACTCCTCCAGGCGCTGGCTGACTGGCGGCCAGGC
>CALAGB010000383.1 GCA_937891245.1 uncultured Thermomicrobiales bacterium
CGGGTTCAAGGTTGGTTGACGTTCCTGCCAGGAGTTGCGCGGCGCGGAGACCATAAAAGCCGAGCGGGTCGTCTTTTGATGCCTGTTGCCAGGCGGTGCGAGCGTTGTCGGTCTGCTTGAGTTGATCGTATGCCTTTCCTTGCCAGAAGCTCGCCTGCGCCAGCAGATCCGCTTTGCCCGCCACCTGTTTCAACACATCGACGGCGTTCTGATAGTTCGCCTGGAGATAGAAGACGAAGCCAAGGCGGAGACGGGCGTTGTTGGCTGTCTCGGACGTTGGGTCGTGACTGATCGCCGCCTGGTAATCGTCTTGAGCGGTTTGCAGATTGCCGTAGCCTTCGTTGAGACGCCCAGCCGTATAGAGCGCCTCCGCGATGAACGTGCTCTTGGGGAACTTGACCGGGAGTTGCGCCAGTTGCGTCGTGGCGGTCTGGTCATCGCCCGCGCGCAGTGTGCTCATCGCCCGGTAATACCAGGAGGTATCGTCGAGCGGGTTGACCGACAGCGCGTTGTTGAATGCAGCGATCGCGTCCTGGTAGTTACCGGCGTCGTAATCGAGCAGACCGATCTGTTGGGTCGGCACCGCCGAACTGGTATTCATTCCTGAGAGTGCCGCCGCGGCTTGCAACGCATATGAAGAATCAGGATAGGTTTTCATCACTTCATTGAAATCGTTGCTGGCGGCGCTGCTGTTGCCCTGTGCTTTCTCGACGTTGCCGCGTTCGTAGATCAATTCCGCGCGGTAGCCCGGGACGGTTGCCAGATCAAGTAATTGGTTCGTCGTCTTGATGTAGGCGTCGTTGTCTCCGCGCTGTATTTGAATGGCACGGACGCGCTCGAGCGCCTCGATCGTCACGCGTTCGATGACGTCCTTTCGCTCGGCGAGCGTTTGTGCCCTGGCGAGTGCATCCTTAGACTTCCCCGCTTCCTGCTGGTATTGGGCGATGAGGAGTTCAACGTAGGGCGCGATGTCGGCATTCCGCTTGGCGTAGTCGGTCAGTTCCTTGATCGCTCGGTCACGCTGCCCCTGCGAAGCGTGGATCTGTGCGAGCATTAGCTGGGCATCGTTGCCTTCGGACGACTGCGGGTAGCGGTTACGGAGCGCCGTGAGCGTGTCACTCGCACCCAGACTGTTCCCGAGTGCGAGTTGAATTCGTGCGATCGCCATGGATGCCTGTGCGGCAGTGGCCGGCGTCGTGGCGTCCGAAAGCGGTTTCAGTGCGGCGATCGCGTCCTCGCCATGCCCGTCGGCGAAGAGTTGGTCGACATGTTTGAGTTCTTGAGATTCGGTATCGGTCGGCGTGCCGAGTGGCACAAGTACGCGCGCGGGCTTGGATTCCCCCGAGCCATGAAGGATAAACTTGTCGACGCCGACCGCGGCGAGCGCCAGGATGAGGATCGCGGCGATGATAATGATGTGATACAGCCGGTAGCGGCGCGCGAACATCGAACCCTTCCGCACCGCCCGGGCACGATTGCCCGTCTCTGCGGTATCGAATCATTTGATAACGCTAACAAACCGCTCGACGCCGGTGCAACACGTCGGCTGCCGTTCGGCGTGCCACACATGTGACGAATGAACGGCGTTCGGGTGGTGCGAATCGTCATGAACTGGTGTAGTATCGACAACAATCGTCATTTCGCACGTCATCTCGAGGAAGTGGAGTGTCGCGATGCACGCAACGCGCGTTCTCACCAAACCGGAACTGACCCAATCCAGTGACGGCACGCTCAGCACTGAGTTGTTGGATGAATACCAGGCGCGATTCACTGCCAACCCGGCCAATCGGCAGGCGCAAAATGCCGTCACCCAGGTGAGCGTCGAAGACGTCGCGCTCAATCATGCCGTTGCAATCCAGGTTACCCCGTCGTTTTCGACCGTGCTCGACGACTGGACGGTCACGAATCAGAAGCAAACCGGCCGCTGCTGGATGTTTGCGGGGCTAAACCTGTTCCGGGTCGGCGCGATGAAGGCGATGAACCTGCGCGATTTCGAGTTCAGCCAGAATTACACACTCTTCTGGGATAAGGTTGAGCGTTCCAATTATTTCCTCGAAGCGATCATCGAGACGATCGAGCGCGATGTCGACGACCGAACGGTCGCGACCTTGCTTGACCGGCCGATCGATGACGGCGGCCAGTGGAATATGTTTGTCAATCTGATCAAGAAGCATGGCGTCGTGCCGAAGTCGGTCATGCCGGAGACCCAGAGCTCCTCGAGCACCCGGCCGATGAACGGCGTTTTGCGTGCGAAGCTCCGCGAGGGGGCGATGACGCTGCGCAATCTGCACGCCGGCGGTGCCTCGATCGACGAGGTACGGGCGAAGAAGGAAGAGATCGTCGCGGACATTTATCGCATCGTCGCGATTCATCTCGGCAATCCACCCTCCTGCTTCGATTGGCAGTGGACCGACCGTGACCGCGTCTTCCACCGCGACGGCGAAATGACGCCGCAAGAGTTCGCGGCGAAGTACATCACGCTACCAATCGATGACTTTGTCTGCCTCGTGCATGACCCGCGGCCCACGAGCCCGTTCGGGAAGACATTCACGGTGGATTACCTGGGGAATGTCGTCGGCGGGGCGATCGTCAAATATCTGAATGTTGAGTCGGATCTGATGAAGCAGATCGCGCAGCGCGTCATCGTCGGCGGCGAACCGGTCTGGTTCGGCTGCGATGTCGGCAAGATGATGCGCCGTGACCTCGGCATCTGGGATGCGAACCTGTTCGACTACGATGGCCTGTACGGTACCGAGTTTGGCCTCGATAAGGCGTCGCGTCTGCTCTACCACGAAACGTTGATGACGCACGCGATGCTGTTCACCGGCGTCGATGTTGTCGATGGTGCTCCGCGTCGCTGGCGAGTCGAGAATAGCTGGGGCGAGGAGAACGGCCAAAAAGGATACTACACGATGAACGACAACTGGTTCGCCGAATACACCTTCGAGATCGCGGCGCGCAAGAGCGAACTTCCGCTCGAACTGCAGCAGGCGCTCGACCTCGATCCGATCGTGCTGCCGGCCTGGGACCCGATGGGGGCGTTGGCTCGGTAAAGAGGCCCGATAATTCGCGTAGTGTGCGGAGCCGCGGCGTTCAATTGAGAAAGAACGCCGCGGCTCCGCTTTTCTGCGCGCGTTATTTTCTGATGAGATCGGCCATGCGTTCGGTGACGGCCACGGTGGGTGCGTGCAGGTTGCAGCGTGGGATGAAGGGAAAGATCGAGGCATCCACGACGCGCAGGTTCGTGACCCCGCGCACCTGGCATTCGGCATCGACGACGGCGAGCGGATCGGTCGAGGGACCCATCTTGCAACTGCTCGACGGATGAAACGTCGTGCCGACCTCGGCGCGGATCATCTCCTTGAGCGCTGCTCGATCGCTGAAACGGACATCGGTTCGATCTGGCGCAACGAGGAGATCGGCCAGTGGCCGGGTGTTTGTCAGCCGTTCGACCAGTTCAACCCCATCTGCCAACGCTTCGAGATCGACTGGATCGGCGAAATAGCAGTGATCGATCTCAAGCGGGGCGGTCGGCTCAGGGGACGTCAAGCGCACATGGCCACGTGAGCGCGAGTATTGCAGGCTAATGCCGAAGCGGAGCAGCCAGCGACCAGTCTGATCGTCCTGCATTTCGCGCGGGTAGAGATGCAGATCGATCTCCTCGGTTACTTGCTGACTGCGCGCCTTGATCATCGTCTGGATGAAGATCTTGCGTCCAGGTTCCGCGGGTGGCGCGATGATGAAACTCGTATGGCCGCTGGTATAGGGTGCCAGGTACGGATGATCCATCAGATTCTCGCCAACGCCGGGAACATCCGCGATGACGTCGATACCAAATGTCCGCAGTTGCTCTGCCGGTCCTATGCCCGAGCGCAGGAGGATGGCTGGTGAGCCATAGGCGCCGGAGCAGATGATCACCTCGCGTCCGTCGATCTCGGTGCCGTTCACTGTTCGGATGCCGACGGCGCGCGTGCCTTCGAACCGAATTCGGTCGATCAGCGTGTCAGGGCGCAGAGTGAGGTTCGGTCGATCACGCGCCATCGAGAGATAGGTGAGCGCTGCGTTCAGGCGGTGACCCTCGCGAATGTTCTTTGGCGTCTTGCCAATCGATGGCCGTTGATCGGGAGCGGCGTTCAGATCGTCCGTCGGTTCGATGCCGAGCTCATCGGCGCTGGCGCCCAGTGCGCGATCGATCTCCGACAGTTGATCGTCGGGTACCCGCCACACAGCGACCGGTCCAGCAGATGCCGCTTTGCGCAACGGGTCGTGTTCAGCACGCTGGAAATAGGGCGCGAGGGTGTGGTAACTCCAGCCCTCATTGCCGAGCGCTTGCCAGTAATCGTAATCAGCGCGCGAACCATGGAGCCAGATGCAGGAGTTAACGGAGGAACAACCTCCGAAGACGCGACCGCGCGGAAGGTCGATACTCCGCCCGTTCTGATCGGCCGAGTGCCGGTAACCCCACGAATGAGCGTCGATGGCGGGACCGCTGGTATCGAGGAGTTCGGCCGGCCAATCCTTCGGGTCCGATCCGAAGTCGGTACCGGCATCGATCAGCAGAACGCGATGGTCAGGCGATTCCGTCAGTCGCGAGGCGAGGACGCAACCGGCCGGTCCCGCACCGACGATGATCGTATCGTAGACCGGCGCGCTCATTCGCTCGCTCCTCTGTAACCCCGGTGGTTGGTGGAGAGATCCTGGTGCAGAGATCCGAGGGATCGCTAGAGTTTTTCCTGCGAGCGGACGAGTACGACGAAGGCGCCGGTCACGTCGCTCCCGCGAACGCTGGCCGAACCGAGGACGCGCTGACCATCGGTGATGGCGGCCTCGAGCTCGCCGTCGGTGATCCGCTCAGTGGCGACACCGCGTCGTTGTAGTTCTTGCCGAATATTACTGAGCTTGCCATGACGCCGGCGGCCAAAAAGCCGGCCGAACAACGATGGACGCTGTTTCATCACAGTTCCCCTGTCCCCAACCAATGTCCCCACATCGAAGCAAACCTGGAACTCGTGCCCCCGCACATTCTCATCTTACGACTCGCACAGAGCCGTCGCCACAAGCGACTGGGACCCGACCTGGTGCTCCACACGTCGTTCCCCGGCTTCTTACGCAGTTTGTACGCCACCCGAAATCGGCAAAACCGGCTGCGCAATTTCACCTCGTTTCTGTGTCGAAGAGGACCTGCGGATCGCCTGTTCGACGGCGGCTGAGCCTCAGAGACGACGCTGCGTTGCGACGTCGCGATAGATGCAGGAGTGCGCACGTGCAGTCCGTTCCCAGGTAAATGCCTTCGAGCGCGCAATACCCCGCCTGATCAGCCTCGAAGATAGCTCGGGGTCGGTGAGCAGTCGATCGAGGGCGGAGGCGAGCGCCTCGACATCGAGCGGATCGACCAACAGGCCGGCGTCACCCACGACCTCCGGAAGAGACGAATTGTTCGAGGTGACAACCGGGGTGCCGCAGGCCATCGCCTCGAGCGGCGGCAGGCCGAACCCTTCGTAGAGCGACGGAAAGGCGAAGGCCGCAGCGCCGCTGTAGAGCGCCGGTAGATCGTCATCGGATACAAAGCCGGTAAGCAGCACGTCTGACTCGATTCCGAGCGTGCGTAGTTGCCGAAAAATCCCCGCGCTCTTCCAGGCGGTTGGCCCGACGACGACGAGGTGATGGGGCCGACCGCGTCGTCGTAACTCCTTGAACGCTGCGAAGAGCGATTCGAGATTCTTGCGCGGACTGAGCGAACCAACGGTCAAGATATAGTCGCCGGGCAGACTGAGTCGTTGGCAAGCGCGTTGGCGTTCGTCTGCTCCGGCAGGCGCGAAGCGCGACGCAACTCCGATTGGGATGGCCGTCACGCGCTCGCTCGGAAACCGGAGGAAGCGAACGATATCCCGTTGCGACGACTCCGAGTCGGTGATGATCTGGTCGACAAAGCGAAGCGAACGCGGGATGTAGCGACGAAACAGCAGGTTGGTCAGGCGCGCGTGGGTTTCCGGATAAACGAACGGAACCATGTCGTGCAGGGTGAGCACCCGACCGAACGGCGCCAACTGTCGCGGTACGAAGAACGGCGAGACGCCGAACGGATCGTGAACGACGTCGAGCCGGTCACGACGGGCGACGTTCGTGATTTGCGTTGGCCCGACAACCATGTAGGCGGGAAGACGACGACCGAGGATTTGCCGGGTGCGGAGCGGCGTATCAAGACCGTTGGCCGGTTTTGAAAACGGCTTGATCAGTTCAAGCGAGATGCCATCGTCAAAAGCGCACAGGTGACGCGCAAGCTCGACCGCGTAGCGGCCGATGCCGGTGAGTGGACGGTCCAGGCCGTAGCCGAGCAGTCCGAGGCGGATAGGCGGCTGGACGTCCGGTCGGCGGTCGGCGCTCATGGCTGGTACGGCGTCGCCGGGACGACGTGGGAGATGCGCGTCCCGCCGTTGTCGTAGATCTGGTCGTCGTCGGTGGTATCCGGCACCGGCACTTTCAGGCGGCGACCACGACGCTGCGTCACGTTGCTGTCGACGAGATAGCGCGCGTTGCTGCTGACCGAACCGACGACATAGCGGTTTTGCTTGGCCGGATTGACCGAATTTTCGACGGTTTGCATGACCAGCAGTCGCTCATCGAAGCCGGACCAGATCGCTTGATTCGTCAGATCACGATCGGCCCAACTGAGGGCACGTTGTTCATCGCGCGTATAAAACACCCACTTGTTGCTGACCAACGGATCGTTGGTCGCCTTGAGGATCCCGGTGATGGCGAAAATGGTGACGAGAAGGCCCGCCCCGATACCGGCGATCAGGCGCAGGTGCCGGTTGAGCCGTTTCGCGAGCTGCGCACCGGCCAGCACGAAGAGCGGGATGGCGAAGAGCACGAAGAGGGGAAATATACGAATCTGCAAGTTGGAGCCGAGAAAACCGGACAGATCGACAACCGCTGAAACCGCGACTTCGCAGGCGAACGCGGCCGCGAAGAGCCAGAGGAGGAGCAGATGCCGCCCCTCACTGCGAATGCCGCCGTGCACGAAGCGGTAGGCGATCCAACACCAGGACGCAAGCCCGGCGAACGCGATCAAAAAGTTGAAACTCGTCAGCAGCGGGTAGACCCACGGCGCCACCCAGGCCGCACCGGTTGCCGAACCGATCGATGCATACGGATTCGACTGGACATCGAACGACAGGAAAAGTGCCGAAATACGGTCGATCAGCGAATGCAGCGTCCCGTAGTTGCTGCGCGCCGGAGAGTAGACATAATTCACGAATACGAAGACCAACGCGGTTCCGGAAATCACCGTGTAGATTAAGCGATTGATCGTCACGCGCTGTTCATCCGGCCGCATCGAGAGCCAGAGCACCAGCGCGCCGCCGACGAGCGCCAGCGCCAGGCTCACGAAAAAGGACGAGCCGAAAAACGAGTTCGTGGCGATCAGACCCCAGGCAAGGAGATAGAACGAGATGATGTAGCCAATGATAGAACTCGTCCGAACCCGCCTCGCGAACGTGACAGTAATAAGGAAGACGAGGAGCAGCACGAAGCTGTTCGTTGTTTTTTCGTGACTACCGCGCTCAACCTCGAAGACGAATTCCGGCTGAATGAACAGCAGGATCGCGGCGATGCTGCCAAGGAGCGCGCTGCCGGTGAGCAACCGAAAGGTGATAAAGGCGACCAGCGCCCCGGCCACGCACAGAAATGGCAGCACGGCCAGATCGACCCGGGAGATGCTGATGCCGGTGATTTGCGAGACGGCTACGATGATCGACTGGTAGGCGTAGCCATGCGGGTAAGTGATGCCGGTTGGTGAAATCGTTCCCTGGTCGGCGACA
>CALAGB010000384.1 GCA_937891245.1 uncultured Thermomicrobiales bacterium
CGCGCGCCGATGATCGTATCGAAGCGGCCAGAACGCCGGGCTGCCTCGATCGCACCGCTCAAACTCCCGTTGATGACCGCCGTAGCACCGCCCGACTGCGCGAGCAGCAACGTCTCTCCCACCGTATCCCCCACCCTTAGCGCACGCGATAGCCGCCGGCCGGAATCTCCTCGCGATCACCGGTGATGAGCGTCACATCGCCCTGCACCGGTTTCGCACGCGGCTCGGTCCGTTTGCGGGTCGCCGGTCCGCTCCCTTGCGCCGTATGCACGCAGATCGGACCGAGCACGACCATCGAGAAGAGTCCCATCTTGCCGACCGGTCGCGTCACCTCGACGCTCGTGATGCTCAGATCGCCGATCCGCGCGTCCGTCGTGATGAAGCGTTGCAGGATGAGACTAAGCCGCGGACCGAGCACGATGGCCGCCAGCAGACCGGCGGCAAAGGCGATCCAGCTCAGTTGATGCAGCAGAACGACGGTCGCCAGAAAGACGATCGCGAGGACGAGCTGAGCCGCGATTAGGCTGGTGCCACAACGAGGATGGATCGCCAGCTTCCGCTCGCCCGCCCGCAGCCGATCGAGCGCCTCCTGCGTCGCTGAGGCGACCAGATCAGGCGTCGCGCCACCCTGGATGGTGAAACCGTCATGATCGGCCAGACCGGCCAGGCGGCTGGGGCCATAGCGCTCCTCGATGACATTGATCGTCGCATGCTCGAGCGCGTGATTGCGCCGCAGTTGTCGATCACGCAGGATCCGACGGAACTGGGCCGGTGCCGAGAAGAGCGTGACCAGCGAGGCAAGCGTGATACCGATGGTCGAAATAAGAACAAGCAGGGCCACGAAGAAGAACGCGGCGAACGCTAGAAAGAAAAGGATCATGATCTCCCGCGATTCCCGCCGGACGACGATGCCCGGCTGCTCCGTAATTTTGCCACAGCCTCGCCGCAAGCCCGCTGAACGCTATAATCGACTGTCGATACCAGCCGTGAAAACGAGGGAGCAGGTCGTTGGCAAGCGAAATGGACGAGGACGGCTTTCTCGCTGTCGAGGGTGGACGGCTCTATTATGAGTCGCGCGGCAGTGGACCGGCGCTCGTCTTCGTTCACGCCGGAATCGCCGACAGCAGCATGTGGGACCGGCAGTTCGCGGCATTCGAGAGCGATCATCGCGTCGTGCGCTACGATATGCGCAACTTCGGCCGCACTGAGACCGAGGATGTCGCCTTCGCCGACTGGGAAGATCTGGCCGCACTCCTGCACGCGTTGCAGATCGAGCAGGCCGTCATTGTGGGCGCCTCGATGGGTGCCACCGTGGCAGTTGGGCTGGCGTTGGAACGGCCCGAACTCGTGCGCGGGTTGATCCTGATGTCACCCGGCATCTTCCCCGGCCACGAGCCGTCCGGCGAACTGCGACGCGGCTGGCGCAGCCTCGGACAGGCGATGGACGCCGGACAAACGGAGCGCGCCCTCGACATCGAAATGGAGATGTGGATCGACCGCGGCAACCGCCGTTCGGAGCCGGTCGAAGCCGGTGTCCGGCAGCAGATGCGCGCGATGAACGCGCGCGCCTACGAACTCGCTTCCGACGCGCCGAATCGCAAGCCGCTCCGTCCACCGGCCCTCAGCCGGCTGGATCAGATCCGTGTGCCGGTTCTGATCGTCAGCGGCAGCCTCGATATGCCCGACATCGACTCGATCGCCCGGCGCCTCGAACGCGGTCTCCCCAACGTCGAACGCGTCGTCGTACCAAATACGGCCCACCTGCTCAACATGGAGCAGCCCGAGCGCTTCAACGAGATCGTGCGGGAGTTTTTGCGGAAGCACCACCAGGACTAAGCGCGACCGCAAACTCTCATGGGGATAGGTTCAGTTGGGAGCCGCACTTATCGATCGGCGACGCGCTCTTCTTCGCCGAAATCGGGCTCCGGCGAACCGACAGCGCGGTCATATGTCTCGATCGCACCGGCGATGGCGTTGGCAATGTTCTCGCAGAGCCGGGTGAACTCATCCGCGCTCATCTGACCGGGTGCGCTGGACAGGCCCTGTTTGATTTGGCCCACAAGTTTGGTGGTGTCGATGCTGGCTCGCTGGCTCATGGCAAATCTCCTTGTCCTGGGAACGAGTCAGATTGAAGTCTGATTATCACCGAGCAGGTGGGCTGCCGGCAACGCTTAAACAAAACGAGACCGGGATCAAACCGGTCTCGATCATGCAGTCAGTCGCGGACTGACAGGTTGTGGTCAGCGGTGTTGGCCGCTGTGACCGCGCGGGATCTAGAAGATGACCGCGCGATCAGCGGTGCGGCGAATCACTTCGAAGTCACGTCGCGCCTCGGAGGCGTTCGGGCCACCGTTGTAGCGGCTGCGCGCCAGGGCGCCGTAGTAGCTCTCGAACTGACTGTCACGCGCCGGACCCTTGGACAGGAAATGGACGATCCGAGAAATCTTCTTCACTGCTTGCTCCTCTTTGCTGCTCGTGGCATGTCGCTCCATGCCTTACGGTCATTATGATATCACCATATCGCGATAATGTCAAGTGATGCGGCCCGCTGCCCTCGGTCATGCTCCGGACCGGGACGTTTGTCCCGAACATGCTGTTCATCGGGCCAGTCCAGCCGCTTGCCAGCCTCGGTTCGCCTCGCTATGATGCCGGCAGAATCGCTCGTTTTGATGCACAGGAGTCCGCCTCATGGACAAACTGATCCTTTCCGTCGCCACCACCGGCAGCCGCACCTCGCGCGAGCAGACACCCTACGTCCCCATCTCGCCCGAGGAGATCGCCGAGCAAGCGATCGCCTGCTACGCCGAGGGCGCGGCCATCGTCCATATCCATGTGCGGGATGACCATGGAGTCGTAACCTGTGATCCGGCTCGCTATGCCCGTGTGACTGAGATCGTGCGCGAGCGCGGCTGCCCGATCATTGTGAATATGTCGACCGGAGGGAACGCCGGTCTGATGTCGGATGAGGAGCGGATGGCGCCGGTGCGGCTCAGTCCGGAGATCGCCTCCTTCGATGCCGGCTCGGTCAACTTCGGCGACGGCGTCTTTGTCAATTCACCGTCGTTCTTGAATACACTCGCCGAGCGGATGGACGAATTCGGCGTCAAGCCGGAGATCGAATGCTTCGACACCGGCATGATCGAAAACGCCAAGCGGCTCATCGATCGCGGCCTGCTCAAACCGCCCTACTGGTTCCAGTTCGTACTCGGCGTGCGCGGTGGTGCCCCGGCGACGGCCAGCCAGCTGGTACATATGGTCAACCAACTGCCGCCGAATTCGCACTGGTCGGTCTGCGCCATCGGCCGGGCCCAGTTGCCGATGAACATGCTGGCCATCGCCATGGGCGGCCATGCGCGTACCGGCTTGGAAGACAATATCTACTATTCCTACCGCGTCCTTGCCGAAGGGAACGCGCCACTGGTGGCGCGGCTTGCACGCATCGCTCGCGAGGCGGAACGCGAGCTGGCGACACCTGATGAGGTGCGCGAACTGCTCGGAATTGAGCGGCGCTGATGCGCATCATCGCTGCCGAGCTATCGCACGAGACGAATACCTTCAGCAGCGTCCCGACCGATCTGGCTGCCTTCGAGCGGGCCGGCATTCACCGTGGTGCCGAGATCGAGCGACATCTGGCGAACACCGCCACGCCCTTCGCCGGTTTCCTCGATGCGGCCGCGGAGCATGGCTTCGAACTGGTGCCGCTGCTGGCGGTCTGGGCAACGCCGTCGGGTATGGTCAGCGGCGATGCGCTGGCCACGTTAGTCGATGAGATCATCGCCGGTATTCAGGCCCACGCGCCCTACGACGGCATTCTGCTCGGCCTGCACGGAGCGATGGTGTCGGAGATCGATCCGGATGGTGACGGCTATATTCTGGAGCGCATCCGGCACACGGTCGGGCCCGCGACACCGGTCATCGCCACACTCGATCTGCACGCCAACATCAGCCAGCGCATGGTCGATTTCGCCGATATTCTCGTCGGCTTCGATACCTACCCGCACATCGATCAGCGGGAACGCGGGCGTGAAGCAGCCACGCTGCTGCTCAAGATGATCGCGGGCGAAATCCGGCCGACGGCGGCGCTCGCCAAGCCGCCGATGCTGCCGACTTCGCAAAACATGCCAACCAACCGTGAGCCGATGAAGTCGATCATCGCCGAGGCGCACGGCATTGAAGCGCATCCAGAGGTCCTCAACGTCACCGTCGCGGGAGGCTTCCCGCCGGCCGATGTGGCCGAGGCCGGTTTCGGCGTCATCGTGACGACCGACAACGATGCCGCGCTCGCCGGGCGCTACGCCGACGAGCTGGCACGTTTCGCCTGGAACCGACGCGAGGAGTTTCTCGGCGGCGTCGCCAGCTGGGAAGAAGCGGTGCGTGCGCTGCAAGCGATCGAACACGGGCCGCTGGTGCTGGTCGATATTGGCGATAATCCCTGGACCGGCGGCCCGGGGGATAGTTCCGAACTATTGCGCTTCCTGCTCGCGTACGAAATCCGGGACGCGGCGCTGGCGCTCATCAAAGACCCCGAATCGGTTGAGCAATGTATCGCCGCCGGGGTCGGCCACGAGGTCGAACTGCGGCTCGGGGGTAAGACCGATCGGCTGCATGGCGATCCGTTGCTGGTGACTGCCGAGGTCCGCATGCTCTCCGATGGCGAATACGTCAATGCCGGCCCGATGCACGCCGGGGTTCGCGTCAAGCTCGGCAAAACGGCGGTCATCGTCTGCAACGGTATCGAGGTGCTAGTGACGTCGCACGCCGAGACGCCGATCGACCTCAACATTTTTCGCTCGCACGGCATCGATCCAACGAAGCGCCGCGTCATCGCGCTCAAAGGCAAGGGGCACTTCCGCGCCTCCTTCGAGCCGATCGCCGAACGCGTGGTGCTCGTCGAAGGTCCCGGCATCACCGGCTCCGACCTCTCCCGCCTCACCTTCCAGAACGTCCGCCGCCCAATCTGGCCGCTCGACGACATGGAATGGTAGGAATCGGATTTCTCGCGCGGAAATGCTCTGCCATTCTGCGCGGCTGCGAGGGGTACCCGCGATCGGGTCCTCTCGTACGTTCCCCCGAAGTGAGGCCATGGGGAACTCAGCGGAGATCATTCACCACGGTTCAGGATGACCGGGGAACGGTATCGCCGCAAGACTCACCTCGTCCTCGCCTCAACCGGTAGTATGGTCAGTGTCGCGACGACCGGGCGGTGGTCGGACGTCCAGACGTCGGGGATATGGATGTCGCGGAGCAGCATGTCGCGCGTGCCGAGGATGTAGTCGATGCGACGATGATCGTGCGAGGTATAGGCCGCCGCATCGAGCGCCTCACCGTAATCGACAAAGCCGGCCGAGCGGAGTGTCAGAATGACCGGATCGTTCGGGACGGAGTTCATGTCGCCCATCACCAGCGCTGGTGAGCGACGATTCCACGAGGCGACCAGCTCTTCCGCCTGCTTCAGCCGCACCGTACCGGCATCGGACGGATCGTCGAGATGCGTGGCGAGCACCCAGAGATCGCCGACCTGCGTTTCGATCTGCACCTCAACGGCGCTGCGTTTCAGGTTGGCGGTCACGTCATATTGAATTGTCTGGGTGGTGCCAAGCGGCGCCCGGCTCAGGACGACATTCCCCCAGAGTCCGTCGTCCGAATTCGCCCCGAAGACGTAGTTCATATGTAAGCGCCGGCTCAACCAGAGCGCTTCGTCGATCCCGCTCGTTACCAGCCAGCCCCGGCTCACCTCCTGGAGTACGACGATATCCGGCTGTTGCGCGGCAATAACGCGTGCCGTCTGATCCAGATCGAAACGGTCGTCGGCCGAGAAGCCGCTCTGAATATTGTAGGTCACGACCGTCACGGTCGGGCCGATGGCCGCGTCCGGTCCGACATCGCTCCACGACCAGATCTCCCAGGCGCTGATCAGCAGCAAGAGTCCGCCGAGCGCCCCCGCCACGATCACCAGCGAGAAACCACGTTCGCGGCGTGTCGACACGCGGGCAGGGGCGCCTGACAGGCAGGTCACCGCGAACAACGCGACAACCGCGGCGAGAATCCAGGGACTGCCGGAAAAGGTGTAGTAGGCGAAGAGAAGGCCAACTTCGAGCAACAGGCCGAACGTAAAGCAGAGCGCCGACCAGCCGACCGGAACGACGCTCTGGCCCGCGGTTCGCCCGATCAACAACTCAACAAAGAGGATGACGCTCGCGGCTACGCCAAGTATCAGGCCAAGCGAACCGAGCAACGCGCCGGTCCAGAACCAGCGCAAGCCGATGACCATGAGCGCGATCAGCCCGAGTCGCCAGACGTACCACCAACGCGCGCTCGCCACCAGCACGATCTCACCCGAACAGCGCAAGGCCGAAACGAGAATGCCGAGCGACATCCCGAAGGCGAGGATCACCGCCGCACCCGGGAAATCGACACCCAGGCGCGCTTGTGCCAGGCCAACGTTCCCGATCACCAGATGATAGAGGGCGAAGGCCGGTCCGATCGCCAGGAGCGACACGGCACCGATCAGATTGACAGGTTGTACCTCGCTTGCCAGATCGAGCAGCACGAGCGAGCCGAGGAGCGCTACGGCGAGCACGATGGTGATGAGGTGCGCCGAAAAGCCGGGCATCCAGGGCGTATCGACGGTCTGGAAGGCGATCCGGATGCCGAGATCAAGCGCCAGACCGAAGCCGGTGCCGAGCGCGACGAGATCCTGCTGGCTGATTAACAGCGCGAACAGCAACCAGCCCCAACAGATGAGCACCAGGCCGCCGAGCCAGAGCCGCGCCGTCGGGTTCTCCCAGAACTGCATCGTCAGCCGTGTCGCGACCAACAATCCGACCGACCCGATGACGACGGAACGCGGCCCGATACGCCGGATCAGCAGCCAGGAAAGCCCGCTGAGCAGAAAAACGCCGGTCGCGATGGCGGCGAGCGTGGAGCGATTACTCTGATCGACGACGAAGACGAGGTACGAAACGAAGACGCGCATCGACTGCAACATGAGCACGGTCGACAGACCGGCCAGCGTCACCCCAGCCAGTGAAGAGACCGCGGCACGGTCGACGCTGCTCGCGTCTTCGCCGAGGCGAGAAACGGTTTCCAAAGCCATCCGGCTCGCTCGTTTCGTCCATCCGGTGTTCAGGTTCAGTCATCAACGAAAAGGAGTTCGCGCAAACCCCATTATGATCCTTTCCGGCGCCGATGCAAACGTCACGGTCGGTGTCGGCTGCCGGAGGGGCTGAATTGTGGCCCGCTACCGGCGATATCGTATGATGATCGGTCGACTCGCACGGACCGAAGATAGGTGGGGGAGCAGCTATGACCCATCATGCTGTGGTGATCGCCGGAGCAGGTCCGACCGGGTTGATGCTGGCGGGCTCGCCGGCGGTCTAACCGCTTTTTCACCATGGTTGACCAATCGTCGTAGGGGCAGCCACGGGGGCTGCCCCTACAGGAACCCGTGGATCAACGTATCTGCGAATCGAGCTGACGCCCCGATTCTTGCTCATAGATTCTGGATCACAAACGGAGGGGAGCAGCTTGCCTGCTCCCGCCGGTCGCCGGAACGGCGGCGACCGGCGTGGCCCCGTTGCGGCGTTCATCGGCACACAACACCGTTCGTCCAGAAGCGTTTCCCTGCGGTCTACGTCATGAAACGCGTGCGCGAGAGGCGTTTGATGGCCTTCGGGTGAACGTCGGTGGTGAGTGAACGGGAAGGACGCGGTCGCCGGAACGGCGGCGACCGGCGGGAGGAGCAAGCTCCTCCCCTACGACCACGGGCGAACGGGTTGGGCTAGCCGGTCGCTTCGGAGGGCAGGCGGAGCGAGAGGACGCGGGAGACGCCGTCGGCACCCATCGTGATGCCGTAGAGCGTATCGGCCCCTTCGATCGTCGCGCGATTGTGGGTAACGACCACGAACTGCGTGTTGCCGGCGAGAAGCTTCAGTTCGTTGCCGAGCCGTACGACGTTCGCCTCATCCAGCGCGGCATCAACCTCATCGAGCAGGCAGAACGGGCTCGGATTCACCTTCAGAATGGCGAAGAGGAGCGCCACGGCGGTCAGCGCGCGCTCGCCACCGGAAAGCAGGCCAAGGCTCTGCAGACGCTTGCCCGGCGGCTGGGCCACGATATCGACACCGGCCGAACCGTCGCCGTCGTCGCAACGAAGCAAGCGCGCCCGCCCGCCGCCGAAGAGCGCGGTAAAGGTCGACTCGAATGCGCGCGCCACCTCGCCGAACGTCTGATCGAAGGCCGAAGCCATCGTCCGATCGAGTTCGCCCATCAACGTCCGCAGCGCGGCGCTGGCCGACTGCACGTCGTGCAGCTGCTGGCGCAGGAAGCTGATGCGCTCGTTCTCGCGTTCATACTGTTCGATCGCGTCGTCACCGGCCACACCGATGCGACGTAGTCGTTCGCGATGACGGGTGATATCGCGCTCCAGTCGTGAAAGATCGACCGCTTCGGCCGGCTCTTCAGCGTCGAGCAGCGACACGACCGAGTCGTTTTCGAGATCGCGCGTCGCCCGTTCGAGCAGCAGGTCGCGCTCATCACGTCGCCGCGCGACTTCGAGCGACAGGCGGTCGTGCTCCCGCTCCAGGTCGCGACAGGTGGCGGCATCGCGTTCGACAGACTGTTCGATGCCCCGCACCTTCGCCAGCGCCGCTTCGTGCGACGCCTGCAGCGTCGAAAAACCTTCTTGACGCGCAGCAAAGGCGCCGGCAAGCTGTTCACGCTCAATGCTGCTCGTCGCATGCGCGTCTTCGAGTCGCGCGATATCGGAGTCCATCGCGCTCACGCGGCGTTCAGCCGTTTCGAACTCTGCCTCCAGCGCGCGCATGCGCGTGTTGAGCCGCTGCTCTTGCTCGTTGAGACTCCGTTCGCGTTCGCGTAAACGCGCCAGCTCCGAACGCGCGGTCTGCAGCGCCTCATCGTCGACCTCATCGCGCGCCACGACCAGCGAAGCGCCTACGCGTTCACGCTCGGCATCCAACGCCTGCAGCGCGCCGGTGTCGTTGGTATGCGCGTTGGCGAGCCCGGTCCGCTCGCGTTCAAGGCTGATGCGCTTCTGTTCCAGTCCGGCGAGCCGCTCGCGCTCAAGCGCGACCGCCCGGTAGAGGTCGTTCAGCCCGCGGCCAATCTGTTCGGTGGTCGCCTGCAACTGGCGCGATTCGGAGCGAGCCGATTCGATCGCGGCGTCGAGTCGCGTTTTCCGCTCGGTCAACTCAGCCAGGCCGGCATCAAACGACTGAATCTCGGCCGTCACGCGATCGCGCTCGGTCGTCAGGCGCGCCTGGTCACGTGGCAGATCGCGCAGCTCACGCGCCCGTGCCAGCGCGCCGCTTTCGCGAATGCGCGAACCGCCGGTAACGGTGCCACTGGCACGCACGATCTCGCCGCCGAGCGTGACGACACTCCAGCCCGGCGACAGGGTCGATAGCGTCGCCCGGGCCGCGTCCAGGCTCTCAGCAACAAGTGTGCGCCCAAGCAGGCCGTCAATGATCGCCTGAATACGATCATCGAAATCGATGAGATCGGAGGCCAGACCGCGAATGCCGGGCATCGGCCGGATGTTCGCGCGGTTCCCCCGGTTGGTGATCGTATCGAGCGGCTGGAAGGTGGCGCGTCCGGCGTTGCGCTCTTTGAGATAGGCGATCGCCCGCTCAGCATCGCTCCAGCGTTCGACGACCAGATCTTGCAGGTGCCCGCCGAGCGCCGCCTCCAGCGCCGCTTCCAGCTCATCCGGCACGATCAGCAGGCTGGAGAGCGTGCCGAGAACGCCGCTCAAGGTATCGTGCCGGACCGCATCCAATACACATTTCACCCCGGCGTAGAGCCCGACGCCGCTCTCATCGAGCCGCTTGAGCGTTTCCAGCCGGGTGCTGGTCGCCACCAGCTTCCGCTCAACCTCGCCCACCCGTTCCTGCAACGCTTGCCGTTTGCGGGCACTGCAAGAGAGTTCGGCGCTTAACGCGGTCTGTTGCTGGCGCAAATCGTTCAGACGCTCGGCGATTTCGGATTGGGCGGCCTGTGTTGCTTGCTGCTGCTCACGTAGCTCCGCTTCGCGCGCGGCACGTGCCGCCGACTCGCTCTCGCCACGCGCCCGTTCGCTCGCCAACTGCTCGATCTGGGCGCGTAGCAGCGCGTCGCGATTCTCTCGCGTGAGCATCTGACGCTCGAGCGCCAGACGGGAGCGCTCAACCTCGGCGAGCTTCTTCTCAAGCCGGGCACGCTCCTGACGCGAAGCAGCGTGGCGCGCCTCCAATTCGGCGACGTCGCGCTCGCGTTCACCCGTTTCGGCGCGCAGAGCGGTCAGTCCACCGGCCAGCGTATCGCGCTCCTGCGCCAGTTCGACTCGCGAAGCGCGCAGCGATTGCATCGTGCGCACGGCGTCGTCACGTCGATGACGCGCGGCAAGGCGCCGTTCTTCGATCAGCGCGAGATCGTGCTCGAACCGCTGCTGCTCGGCACGCAGTTCTTCGATTTCGGCGCGACCGCGTTCCAGCGCGCCGGCCCGATCACGCGCCGTCTCACGGGCCAGCGTCAGGGCGGATGCGCGCGAATCGCGCGCCTTGAGCGCTGCTTCCAACGCGGTGGCGGCCGCTTCGTGGGCGCGAGAAACCTCGGCCAAGCGGTGCTCACCCTGCCGCCAGTGAACGCGGTAGTAGCCGATCAACGCCTCGCGCAGCTGACGCCGCACGTCATCGTATTCACGCGCCTGGCGGGCCGCGCGTTCGAGTGAGCGAAGCCGCGGTTCAAGATCCGCCAGCAGGTCTTCCAACCGGGCGCAGTTCGCCTGACTCTCGGCCAGATTGCGCGCCGCCTCGACATGTTTCAGGCGCAAGCCGGTGATCCCGGCAGCATGCTCGAAGAGGCCGCGCCGCTCATCAACCTTCTGGCTCAGCACGGCATCGACCAGCCCCTGGCCGATCACCGTATACGACTGGCCAAGCGAGGCCGTCACCTGCAGAACGTCTTTCAGGCGAACCTTGGCGCCGTTGATGAGGTACTGGTTCTCGCCGCTGCGGTAGGCACGCCGGGTGATGCTCACCTCGGAGAAGGCGATCGGCAAGCTGCCGTCTTCGTTGTCGAGGGTAAGGGTGACTTCGGCCATGCCAAGCGGACTGCGGGCGCTGCTCCCGGCGAAGATGATGTCTTCGGTGCGGCGGCCGCGCAGGTTGCTGTAGCTCTGCTCGCCGAGCACCCAACGCAGCGCGTCCGAGATGTTCGATTTACCGGAGCCGTTGGGCCCGATGATCGCGGTAATGCCGGTGTCAAACACGAACGACGTCGGCGTCGCGAAGCTCTTGAATCCCTGAATGTCAAGCCGCTTGAGACGAGTCGCCATCAGCGTCCTGTCACAGCCGCACGCGCGGCCTCCATCCGGTGGAGCGCGACGCACGAACGGGCATAAGGCTCAGCGGGCACGGCTAAAATGCTATCACCAGCCTTCGTCATGCGGCAACGGCGTCAGCGTCTCAGCGCGGGGCACAAGCACGAGCGCCCCTTCCGGGGCGCCCATGCACTTCGCGAAATCTGTTCGTGGCTAGTCGACGATCTCGATGGCGATGCGGAATGCTTGCAGGCGATAGCCAAGGCTGAGCGCGGGGAAGTCCTGGCCGTAGGTGAGGACTGGTGTCCAATACCATGCCTTCTTGTCTTTCCCGGCGTACACCATCGGATACAGGTCGATGAGGTGGGTGCCGGGCGCACCGGTGGCGACGACCTGGAGCGTCACATCCCCGTTGCTGTTAAAGCCACAGACATACCCGGCGTAGGCGTTATCGTAGGTCATCGCAAGGCCGTTATCGAGCTCCGTCCAGCCGACACCTTTCAGCGTGATGACCACCGTATCACCGGCGTGCACGCGACGCGTGCTTACGCTTTCAAGGCTGCGGTCGACGTAGTACGGTACCTGCGCCACGAGTTTTTTGGACTGCACGAGCTTGATCATATGCCAGCCGCCGAGATCGTCCGGGATTTCGACAGCCGACTCCAGCGTCCCGTCGACGGTTGCCGGCGTGGTAAAGAGCGGGACGTCCTCAAGTGACCAGCCGCTCGGCGTCACGCGATTCCCTCGGGCCGTCACCCAGTAGGCGGTCACCGGCTCGTTGGGCGTCAAACCTGTCGCGCTAAGCGTTGTGTGTGACTTGATCGGCCCCTCGGTCGACGACAGTGCCGCTCGTACATCCGTGTTGAACTCCGGACTCGCGGTCGTTCGTGTACCGCCGGCATCAAGCGCGACGACGCGCCCGGGATCCGGCCAATCGACAGAATCCTTGGGAAGGCCGTTGTCCGCGGTCACCTTAAACGGCAGCCGAATGCTTTCCTTATCGGGGAGATGAGAATAGACGTAGTCATACGGCGACTGTTCGATGTTCAGGTACGCTGGGATGGTGCCCGCATTCAAGATGATGAAGTGCTGGCCGATCGACCCGGCAGCCCGAAGCTCCGCCACCGCGGTCCCCTGCGTCGTCGTCGCGGTCAGGATGCCGGTATAGCCGTTGTCGTAGCGAACCGCGAGCGTGCTGCCAGAATAGGACATAGCGCCCATTCCCGTGACCTTGAGCGTGATCGGCGTTCCGATCGGTCCTTCGGATGGCGAGATCGTTGCCGCGAGCTGAACCCGGAAGCCGCCCCGCGCGACATCCTTGCCGTCGACCACGGCAAAGACATCATGGACCTCACCATAGTCCTCGGGCGTCTGCACGGTGAGTTCAGCGACTCCCGCATCGTTGGCCGTGACGCTGCCGAGCGGCGTTCTCCGCGGGGTAAAGGCTCGCTGCTCATATTGAACGGTTTCAGGCGTTGGGTTCGTTTGATACGCCCCATCCCAGGTGCCCCACTCGAACGAGACGTTCTGACCGGCCTTCAGGCCATCCAGCCGTGCCGTAAACGAGGAGCCAACGACACCCTTATCCGGATTCAGCGGAAGCGGCTTGAGGTTGGCTGCCGGGGTCGCTACCGCCGTTGCAACCGATGTCCCGGCTGGCGAGGTCGTCGTAGCGTTGGCGTCTCCCTTCGCATCCCGATCAACGAGCGAACCGGGAGAGCAGGCGACCAGCAGGAGCGTCAGGAGCAGCAGGTAGTTGCGGGCACGCCACGCGCGCGGCATCGACATATCCTCCAAAATTCCACGGAAACACGCATGATGAACGGGCGGCAACCTGACGGGGCAACCGGTTATCCGCGAACGGTACCGCTGCCCCTGCGGCGACAAGTCAATCAATGGGCCAATGGGCCGAACGCGATACGCGCCGGCCCGTTGGAGATGCGTCGAGTTAGTCGACGATCTGGAGTGCCAGGCCATCGCCGCTCATCGGGTTGAGCGTGACCGACTGGCCGTCGGCTGTCTTCAATGAGACGGTATACGGCAAGGCTCCGAGTGGATAATCGGTCGGAACATTCCACACAGCAACCCAGGTCCACGGCGAATCCGGCCCCGGTTCGCCCTCACCACGCGGAGCGAAGTACGCCTGGACATCGTTTCCCTGCGTCAAGGCGATCTGCGTGTCGGCACCGTCGCGATCGGTGATGATTTTTCCGGTCGAAAGATCATAGATCTGGAAGCGGAAGATGACCCGCATGCCCCGCTTGAAGACGCTGCTCTCCGTGCAGCCGGGTGATGCCAGCAGACCGGTCGTGCTCGGAGCTGCCGACGCGATCGTTTCGATCGCCATCGCATACGAACCAACGGAATCCGAATAGCGAGCCGGCAGTGGTGGTCGCTGGTCGACAGGAAGCTTGCCGATCTGGGCGACGCCAGGCTCCGCCGGACCTGGAGCTACCTGATGCACTCCGAGCACCGTCATGAGAGCGGCCGACGCGGGCGTTCCAGCCGCCGCGGGCGTCCCAGAATCCCCACCAGTCGACGATGTGCTCGCCTGAGTGGCGGCCGGTGCGGCCTGTGTTGTTTCCGAAGCCGGCGGACTTGACGTCGAAGAGCCACAAGCGGCCATCAGACTGAGTGCCGCCACTACAATTCCTACGCGAACAAGACGTTTGCGCACGCGCACGTTACCACCCCCTTATGAATTGAACCCCCAAATACCACG
>CALAGB010000385.1 GCA_937891245.1 uncultured Thermomicrobiales bacterium
GCGCTATGCGCTGACAAAGGTGCTGGGACGCGGGAGCAGCCGCGCCTATTGGAGCGAGGTCGGCTTGCTGAAGCTGGTCGACATTCCGGAGCAGGCGCTGCCGAACGACCAGTGGGTGCGCGTGCGCACACGTTTTGGCGGGATTTGCGGCTCGGACATCAGCCTCATCCAACTCCATGCCAGTACGTCAACCACGCCGTACACGTCGTTCCCGTTCATCGTCGGTCATGAGAATACCGGGCGCATCGCGCAGTTGGGTGCGAACGTCGACGGATATGCGCTTGGCCAGCGCGTCGTCGTTGATCCACTTCTGTCGTGCCGGATGCGTGGCTTCACCGAGCCATGCGAGATGTGCGCGCGCGGTGACTATAATCTCTGCCGGCGCTTTCGCGATGGCACGATCGCGGCCGGGCTTCTCACCGGTTTCTGCCATGACACCGGCGGGAGCTGGAGCCCCTCGTTTGTGGCGCATCAGTCGCAGCTGATCGCAGTGCCGGACAGCGTGTCGGACGAAAATGCGGTGCTGGTCGAGCCGTTCGCCGTCGCGCTTCACGCCGTGCTGCGTAATCGACCGCACGACGGCGACACCGTGCTCATCATCGGCTCCGGCGTCGTTGGACTCTGCACCGTCGCCGCGTTGCGGGCGATCGGTTCGAAGGCGCGCGTCATCATCACCGCGCGGCATCCGTTTCAGCAAGAAATGGCGAAGCGCCTGGGCGCCGATATCGTCATCGCACCGGAACGCGGCGCGGCTTTCTACCGGCAGATTGCCGAACTGACCGATGCCAGCGTGCTCAAACCGATCATCGGCAAAGAGATCGTTAACGGCGGCGCCGACATCGTCTTCGAGTGCGTCGGTTCAAGCCGCACGGTTGACGACGCGCTCCGGCTGACCGCGCCGGGCGGCACAATGGTGCTGGTTGGGCTGGCCGGTGCGCCGAATGGAGTCGACTGGACGCCGATCTGGCTGTCTGAGGTGGCGATCCGCGGGAGCTTCTGCTACGCCGTTGAGCAGTTCGAGGGGCAGTCGCTCACGACGATGCAGTTGGCGATGACGATGATCGCAGACGGGCGCATCGATCTGGCGCCGTTACTGACGCACACGTTTGCCTTGCGGGAGTATCGCGAGGCGCTGGAGACGGTGACCAGCAAAGGGAAGAGCGGCGTGATTAAAGCGGCTTTTGCGTTTGATCCGGACCGCTAAAGGCTGCGGGTTTCCGTTCGAAAATCGTCGCGCCATCGTTCTGAAAGACCAGCGTGTAGTTCGGGTCGCTGGCGAAGGAGGCGGCGAGCCCGCCGCAACAGGCAGCGCGTGGATAGACGCCGGCCGGCGACGCTTCGCGTGTCGCGATATAGACGTAATCGAACGACGTATTGTACTTGTGGCTCCATTCGTCAACACAGCCGACCGCCATCGTCGTGCAATCCTGCAAGGCACGATAGGCTTCCTTCTGCGTTTCGTAGGCGCCGCCCGGCATCCATTCATACCCCTGTACCGTCGAGGCGGAAACCCGATCCGTGAGCACCGGGAGCCATTCGCCGGAGCGATCGAGCGGCCATGAATCGCCTGAGATGACGATGAAGCGACTGTCCGGCGCGGTGGAGTCGTGTACCCAGCCCATTGCCTGACGCTCACTGCTCGAGAGCCCGATATCGCCCTGGGAAGCGGTCGCGAACGCCGAGACCAAGCCATACGTGATCAGAAGACCGACAACCAGTGGACTGACCCAGGCCATCGCTCGGCGGTTCAGGCGGAAGCTGGAGCGCGTCACCGGGCGCTCCTGAATGAGCGGGATCAAGAGATCGACGATCGCGACCGCGACGAGCATCGACATCGGCACCATCGCCTCGGTTTCGAATTTTCTTGGATCGATCAGGAGTCCGGCAGCCAGCCAGAGCGGCAAGAAATACTGGCGTCGTGCCAGTGCAAAGAAGAGTCCGAGGAAGCCGAGCGCGCCAAAGAGCGGGAAGAACGGTTCCTGTCCCCAATTCGGGCTGACCAGCAGAACCAGGAGCGAAACCAGTGAATGGTTGCCGGTCTGGCCGGCGTTGAGGAACGGTCCGAGGCCGTGCCGGGCGATGACCGTCCCCCACCACGGGCTCGTCAGCGCCAGCACGACCGCCGCGACGACGATCGAATCGCGCAGCCCTTGCCGGTTACGCCCGAAGACGAGAAAGAACAGGGCGGCGCTAAACGCAACGAACATCCCCATTTCGAGGTGGCTCAGGCAGGCGAGCGCTCCAAAGACGCTCGTCAACGCCAGGTTCCAGTGTGAACGCCGGGTAAAGAGCCGCCGCGCCTGCCAGATCGCGAGAATCGCGAAGAAGAAGCCGATCGAACGCGTCAGGCCGCCGCCCATGATTTCCCAGTTGTGGCTGCGCGGCACCAGGGCGAAAGCGAGCGAGGCGATGACCGCCGATTCGCGTTTGCGCAGGACGTCGTGTGCCAGCAGCATAAAGGCGACGAGGGTCAGCATGCTGAAGAGTGTCGGGATGATGCGGAGGAGGGTGAAGAGGCTGGCGTTGGTCACCGACGCCGCCAGACCGGCGACGTAAAACCCAAGCGGCGGATATGCGTAGGCGATCGGCAAGCCATTGTAGTTCAGGGTATCGGGCAGACGAAAACTGGCGTGGCGCAGGTCGATGATTGCCTGCATGAACATGCCGCCATCGTTCAGCGGAAAGTCGCTCATCAACAGTGACCCAACCCGCACGAGCGCTCCGAGCAGCAGGACGAAGCC
>CALAGB010000386.1 GCA_937891245.1 uncultured Thermomicrobiales bacterium
CGTTTGCAGCACCCATCAGTTCGTTGTCTGGCAAATGCAAGGCTAATCCCCACGTAAATATAGCCAACGACCACGAGTAGTACGCGCGAACATGCTCACAGTCCGCGTCCGTACGCCCACGGTTCTTGCCTATTCCGCCTCCCGGCACGCCTGGCACACCCCGAAGATCGCGAAGTGATCCATGCGGGCTTCGAAGCCGTAGTGGGATTGCAGGCGGTCGCGCAGCGGCTGCAGGGTGTCGTCGCTGATTTCGACGGTGTGGCCACAGCGCTGGCAGATGAGGTGGTGATGCGGGTGCGCGCCGACCAGTTCGAACTGGCGCACGCCACCTCCGAGGTCCGTTTCGGCGACCAGCCCGAGTTCGACCAGCAGATCGAGGGTGCGATAGATCGTCGACAGATTGATGTACGGGTATTCGAGGCGCACCAGATCGAGCAGCGTTTCGGCCGTTACGTGGCTCTCCTGCTCGGAGAGCGCCGACAGGACCATCATCCGTTGAGGGGTCAGGCGCTGGCCCGAGTCGCGAAGGGCTTCCTGCAACGCTTCGAGATCGCTTGACATTCAGCCCCCCTGGTCCCGTCAACCGGTAGTTGATCGCGTGTCGTACTCCAACTATACTCGCTTTATTGCAACTCTTCGCAGCTGCAAGGAATAGCATCCACCAGTCAGCGCGTTCTACACATTGTCGCAGGTCGTGGGTTTTATTCACGGTCCAGTGCCGTTCAGGTGATGTGACCGAACGAGCAGAGCGATTCGAAAGGGCGTCCGTATGCATATACCTGATGGTTATATCAGCCCGGAAACCGCCGTTGTCATGTACAGCGCGGCTGCTCCCTTCTGGTATGTTGCTGGACGCAAGATCAAACGACTGATGAGCGGGCAGACGGTGCCGCTGCTGGCGATCTTCTCCGCCTTCAGCTTTACCATCATGATGTTCAACATCCCGATCCCGGGCGGCACGACGGCGCACGCGGTCGGTGGGACGATCGCCGCCGTCATCCTCGGCCCCTGGGCAGCGGTCATTACCGCTTCGGTGGCGCTCGTCATCCAGGCGCTCTTCTTCGGCGACGGCGGCATCACGGCTATCGGTGCCAACTGCTTCAATATGGCGATCGTCTTACCGATGGTCGGCTACGCGTTTTACTGGCTTATCGCGCGCAACTCCGCACCGCTCTCGCGGCGTCGCCTCGTCGCGGCCGGCATCGGTGGCTATCTCGGGATCAACGCCGCGGCGCTGCTCGTCGGGATCGAGCTCGGGCTGCAGCCGGTCTTCTGGACTTCGAACGGCCATGCACTCTATGCGCCTTATCCACTCAGCCAGGCGATTCCGGCGATGATGCTGGCGCACCTGACGATCGCCGGTGCCGCCGAGGTTATCGCAACGGTCTTCGTTCTTGCGTACGTACAGCGGACGCATCCCGAACTACTGTTCCGGCGGGCTGCGCCGGACACTGCCGAATCGTCGGAAATGGTGCGTACGAATGCATCGAAACGGCGTGGCTGGGTCTTCCCGGTGATCGCGGCGGTGATCGTGCTGGCGGTGCCGCTTGGATTGCTGGCGAGTGGCGATGCCTGGGGTGAGTGGGATGCCGAAACGCTGAGCCAGCGGACTGATGTCGGCTACGTGCCGTCGGGTCTGCACAAGTATCAAGGAATCTGGAACGCGCCCTTCTCCGGTTACAGCATGCCCTGGGTGCCCGACAACGCGACCTTCTTTGAGAATGCGCTTGCCTACATCCTGGCGGCCGTCGTCGGCATCGGCCTGATTTTCGTGGTGGTCTTTGCGCTCCGAGTGCTCTCGAAGCGCCTCGCGACGGAGCGGTCCACTGTCTCAACCTGAACTTTCCCGTGAGCGAAGAGGGTTTCTGCCCTGGCGGCGCAAGCGAAAGCCGGATTTCGTTGCGCGTACGATCGCCGGCGTCGCCGAGGCGATCGAACGCTCGGTGTATACCGAGGAATACGCCCGCGGCGATGGTCTCTTGCAACGGGTCGATCCGCGGGCTAAGGTTGTCGTCTTCATCTGCGCCGTGCTGGCCGTTGGGTTGAGCCGCAGTTTGCCGGTGCTGCTCGCGCTCTACGTCTTGACAGTGCTCATGGCGCTCGCTTCTCGGCTCCCGCTCGCCTTCTTCATCAAGCGTGTGCTGCTCGGTATTCCGCTCTTTGCCGGGATCGTCTTCATCCCGGCGCTCTTCCTGATTCACGGTAAGCCGCTCATAGAGGCCGATCTCGGGTTCCTGCATCTGGCGATCAGTGACAACGGATTGATTAGCCTGGCGATCTTCGTGACGCGCGTTTCGGCATCGGTGTCGCTCGCGATTCTGCTGGTGGTGACGACGCAGTGGGCCGATCTGCTCAAGGCGTTGCGCGTCATTCGGGTGCCGAGCGTCTTTATCGTCGTGCTCGGCATGACCTACCGCTATATTTTTCTCTTCCTGCAAACGGTGGAGAACCTCTTTCTGGCGCGCTCCAGCCGCACGGTGGGCCGCGCGACCGAGGCGGAGCAGCGTCGCTGGATCGGCAGCAGCATGGGCACGCTCATGGGCAAGAGTTTTAAGACGAGCAACGATGTCTATCAGGCGATGGTGGCGCGTGGATTTACCGGCGATGTCTACACGATCAGCGATTTCAAGATGCGAGAAGAGGACTGGCTATTCGTCTCGTTGAGCGTCGTGCTGCTCGCGCTTGCGCTCTTGTTTGATCTGGGGCTACGATGATGGCGACGACGACTCAGCCGTCCGCATTGGGAGAAACGAACATCGCAAACGAAGATGCCACGCCCGCGGAGTATGCCGAGCATGTAGAGCATGTGTTTCAACTCGACGCCGTTTCATTCAGCTATCACGGGCGTCATGAGGCACTGATCGATGTCGATCTGAAGATCGCGCGTGGCGAGCAACTGGTGATCCTCGGTGCCAACGGCAGCGGCAAGTCGACCTTGCTCAAGATGCTCGATGGGCTCTATCGCCCGACGTCGGGCAGCATTCGCGCGTTCGGTCAGGATATCACCGGTGTGGCCGACGATCCGGTGCGTGCCCGCGAACTGCATCGTCGGGTCGGACTCGTTTTTCAGGATGCCGATGTCCAGCTCTTCAGCCCGACCGTCTATGACGATGTCGCCTTTGGACCACTGCAGATGGGCTGGGACAAGGAGCGCGTCACGCGAGAGGTTGCGCGCGCCCTGGAGCAGATGAACGTCACCCATCTATCCGACCGCGCGCCGTACGAATTGAGCGGCGGCGAGAAGAAGCGCGTGGCGATCGCGACCGTCCTCTCGATGGAGCCGGATGTCATCCTGCTCGATGAGCCGACCGCCAGTCTCGATCCACGCAGCAGCGCCGTGTTGGTTGATGTCATCGCCGGCCTGCGTCACCTCGGTAAGACGGTTGTCGTGACGACCCACCAACTCGAAATCGTGCCGTTGATCGCCACCCGCGTCGTCGTTTTTGGCGATCAGGAACGCCGGCCGGTCGCGTCCGGTAACCCGACCGAGATCCTCAGCAATACGGAACTCCTCATCCGCACCAACCTCGTCCACGAACACCTCCACTTCCACGCGGACGCCAATCTGCTCCACTCGCATCTACACGGGGCCGAGCACCACGAGGGCACGGAACGGTAGGGGCGTTCCGATAGCGATTACGGCGCCCGACCGATCGGCGCCCGGGGAAGGCCGTGACGCGTCGATAACCCGGATGTCGGCTGGCGTCCGCCCGGGGAACGTCGCTGACGTGCCGATGGGCGTGATCCTGCCCGGACCCTGCCCAGTGGACGGGATCGCGGGATCCCGGACGGGGCGGCGCCGGAGGCTCGCACGTGGAGCGTGATGGGGTGCCGAATGACCGCTTCTCGCCCGTGGCTCGCCCGGGGGATGGGTGTTGTGCCCCGAACGTGGCGTCGCCCCGACCCCGCCCGGGGGAGGGATGACGTGCCCCGAACCGGTCGCCGGCCCGACCTCGCCCGGGGAACGTCGATGACGTGCCCCGAACCGGTCGTTGCCCCGGCCCCGCCCGGGGATAAATGCCCGGGCTCCAACGGCGAAGCCCACTGAAGG